>AKKQ01000036.1 GCA_000276965.1 Thiovulum sp. ES
CCTTGCCCATTCCAAACCAGATCAGTTTTTATAGAAGATGTTTTTTCACCACTTTTTGTAAGAAGTTCAATATTTAGAACAGTATCTTTTTTGAGATCAATCTCACCACTTTTTGAAAGATACCCATCTTTTAAAACTTTAAAATTATAAATTCCCTCTTTTAACTTCATTCCATTTTTAAAATCTATTTTTTCAAACTTGATTCGACTGTCAGCTGGATAACTATTTATAATGAGTGAGAAGTGTGATTTTTTTAAAGTTACATTCAAAACTGTATCTTCAAGAAGATTGAGATCTATATTTTTTGAATAGTAACCATCTTTTGAAACTAAAATTTTATGAGTGCCTTTTGTATAATATTTTCCACTCTCTAAACTTATTTCTGCATCAACAGGCGATGGATTAATCGTTACTCTAAATTTTGTTCGAGCATCATCTTTCAAATTAACAGTTGAGTCTGAATTACTGCCTGAACTTCCTACATTTAAAGTTTTACCCTTAGGCAAAACAAAATAGAAATCTCCTGTTGTTTTGTCGTAACTTGCTGGAGATTGATCTCCATCTGTATCTTTTTCAACAGCTTTTCTGGTGAGTTGAAAAACTTTATTTAGAGGAATTCCCTCTTTGTCAAGATTTTCTAAGAGATTTTTTGTAAAAGTTCCGTTTCGTCCTTTTCCATCTTCGGCAACTTGTCCAATATCAGCAGAATAAGCTATGTAAGTTCCAGAAGCACTTGGAGGAAGAGCAAGTCCGCCATTTCCGAAAGTTTCACGAAAATCTCCATCAGCAACTGGATCATTTCGACAAGCATCAAGAACGAGAATATTTAAACGGTTTCCTGCTTCATCAAGTCTTGCTAAAACTGTGTTGAGTGCTACATTTTCTTCTGGAATATCAAATTTATCTTTCACATTTGAATCAGTTGGAACAAGATAATTTTTTCCTGCCATCTCCAAACCGTGTCCAGCATAAAAAACCATTCCAACTCCTCCACTCTTTTTCAGCAAATTTGAGAATTGTTGAATTTTTCGATTCATCTCATCACGATTTCCATTCAAAACTTTGAAAACTTTGAAACCGATTTTTTCAAGTTTCTTTCCGATGTCCGTCGCATCATTTACAGCATTTTTGAGTGTTGTGAAATTTTGATAATTATTGTTTCCAATAACAAGAGCATAACGAGATTCAAGTGAGAGTTTCGCATATTCTGGAATGTCTTCAACTCGCTTGAGTCTTAATATTCGTCCATCTTCTGAATTTGAAGCTTTTTCAAGATTCCGAACTTCAGCTTGAGAATTTTTCTCGGAGAAACAACCAGAAAAAGTCAGCAGACTTAAAACTATAAACAGTTTTGACATAAAATACCTTTATTTTGTTTCCAATAATTTTAACGAAAGTGAATTTTTGGTTTTGGAATTGAGAAGATTGTCGGATCAAGTCCGACAATGACATAGGAGGATATTTTTAATAGAATTCTAAATATTCGTAAGCTGTATTTCGTTTTGCTGGATTTTCCCCAATGTCTCGGATTAATTCAATCATTTCGTCTTTTCCCATTCGGAAAGAAGCACCCGCAGAAGAGACAACATTTTCCTCCATCATCGTAGAACCCAAATCATTTGCACCAAAAAGAAGAGCAGTTTGTCCAATATAACTACCTTGAGTAACCCAAGAACTTTGAATATTTTTAAAATTATCCAAAAAGAGTCTTGCAACAGAAAGAAGTCTTAAATATCTATTCGATGAGGTCTTCTCGATTTCCATTTCCTGTGCCAATTTAGTATTTTCAGACTGAAACGACCAAAGAATAAATGCACGAAAACCGCCAGTTTCATCTTGTAGTTTTCGGATTCTGTCAAAATGTTCAACAATCTCTTCATCAGTTTCAACAGTTCCATACATCATTGTTGCAGTCGATTTAATTCCAAGTTTGTGAGCTTCACGGTGAATTTCAATCCAACGATCGGCACTGATTTTTTTCGGAGCAATTATGTCTCGGACTCGGTCGCTCAAAATTTCAGCACCCGCACCTGGAATAGATGACAAACCTTTTTTTTGTAATCTTGAAAGGACTTCTGAAATAGAAATATTTGAAATTCTCGAAATGTAGTCAATCTCAATTGCAGAAAAACCGTGAATTGTTACCGTCGGATATTTTGTAGCAATCCACTCAACAAGCTCTTCATACCACTCAATTTTCAATTTCGGATGAACTCCACCTTGAAAAAGTATTTGAGTTCCACCAATTTCCAAAAGTTCCTCGATTTTTTTTCCGATTTCTTCAAAAGATAAAATATAGGCATCTTCATCTTTTCCGTGTCGATAAAATGCACAAAATTTACAATCAACCCAACAGACATTCGTGTAATTTATATTTCTATCAATTACAAAAGATGTGATTTTTTTGGGGTGTAACTCCTGTTTGAATTTGTAAGCTCGTTCGCCTAAATCTTTCAAATCGCCATTTTTAATTAGCTCGACCGCTTCAGAAATTTCTAATCTTTTCAATTTTGTAAATCCTCGATTGTTGAAAGTAATGCATTCATTTTATTCCGAACTTCAAGACTCTCTAATTCTTCGACAGAGTCGGCGACAATTCCTGCTCCTGCATGAAGATACAGAATATTGTCTTTAATAAGTGTCGTTCGGATTGTAATTGCCGTGTCCATATTTCCGTCAAATCCAAAATATCCTACAACTCCGCTGTAAAAATTTCGTTTCAGTTTTTCATAATCTGCGATAAGTTCCATAGCCCGAATTTTTGGCGCTCCCGTCATTGTTCCTGCCGTGAAAGTTGCTTTGAGCAAATCAAACATATCAAATTTTGGATCGATTTCCGCCTCAATATCTGAAACCATATGCATCACATGAGAATATCTTTCAACTCTGAACATATTTGGAACTTTCACACTTCCACTTTTTGCGACTCGACCAATATCATTTCGACCTAAATCTATCAACATTAGATGTTCGGAAATCTCTTTTGGATCATTTATCATCTCAATTTCTAATTCGCGATCTCGAGTGATATTTTTTCCCCGTTTCCGAGTTCCCGCAATTGGTCGCAACAAAATTTGTTCGTCTCGCAAAGTAACCATAACTTCAGGCGAACTGCCGACAATGTGAAAATCACGATAATTCATGTAAAACATATACGGCGACGGATTTTTACTTCTTAAAACTCTGTAAAATGAAAATGGATCAACCTCATCGAACTCTCTTTTGTATCGATTTGAAATCAGAATTTGAAAAACATCTCCGCTACGAATCATCTTTTTGGATTCTTGAATCATTTTGTGAAAAGTCTCTTTGTCGTGTTGAAAAGAACCCTCGCCTTTAAATTTAGCTTTTTTAAGTTCCCTAAATTCAGTTTGGCTTTTTAATTCTTTTTCAATTTCTCCAAAATGCTCTTCACTTTCAGAAGATAAAATCGTAACGATGTTTTTTTTGTGCGAATATGCAATAATAATTTTTGGTCTGATGAGGTCAATATCTGGAATATCAATCTCATTTTCCAAATTCTCAATTCTTTCTTTAAGTTTTGGTTCAAAAAGCTCAATTGCATCATATCCGATGTATCCAATAAACCCATCTACAAAAGGAACGGAGAGCCTCTCGCTCTCACTTTTGTAAAAATCAGAATCTAACTCTTTGTATCTTTTTTGCAAATTCTCAAATGGATTTTCAGAATTTCCAGTCCGATATTGAATTCTCTCTTTTGCACCTAAAATCACAAAAGAGAACTCTCCATTTTCCGCACTCTCAAAAAGTAAAGCAGGATCATTTGGAAAAAAGTTTTCCAATTTTGCAAATATTTCAACTGGAGTAATTTGGTCTAAAAAGATTTTCTTTGAGTGAATCACCCCATTACACCTCGAATATGTTCAACCTCTTTTTTACAAGCATCGATAAGATTATCAAATCCTTCAAAAACTCCACTCTTAGCAGGTAGTTCAATTTCTAAAAATAGATCTGCAAGATATTTAAGTCTTAAGTTTGCAGAAGCTCCTTTTATCCTATGTGCAAGACTTGCAATTTTCTCAGCATCTTTGCTATCAATTGCATGTTCTAATTCTCTTATGTCATGGTCAATATCTTTGAGTAGTTTTCCAACAAGTTTATCGACAAACATTGGGGGAACTCCAAGCTCTTTTGCGACCGCATCTTTTGAAAAACGAATGTGTTTATTTGTAGGGACAATTATCAATTTCTTTCCTTATATTTAGTTATTTTTTTAGAGAAAAAAATCTCCTTTAATTTCTTCGTTTAATTCTAGCATTTTAAAAACGAGATTAAAAAAAAAATCGATAGACTAATAAAAAAATTTGGAGACTTTATTTTGGAAAATATGGAAAATTATGTGAAGATAAGTGAGGATGCACTCAAGTTATCTTTGAGTCATAACCTATTAATTATGCTTGATGATACTGTTTCGGATCAAGAGAAAGTTGTTCTTAAACAGATGATGAATGAGATTTTAAATGCTCTTTCCAAAAACAGCGAACAACCTTACGAAATTGCCTATTTCAATTTTATCTCAAAATTTGTTGATAACGATGAGGTCGAAGTTAGAACAGCTCAAAAACTTGTTGATTTAGAGCGAAGTGGAAAAGTTGATGATGTAAGAGATTTGATTGCAATGAACATTGATAATTTTAAGTTTTTGCCACAAGAAGTAAAATTCCAGACACTTTTTAAGTTTCTTTTAAATATGGGAATTGAGATTGACAAAGCCTATAAAGAGCTTGATATGCTGGAAGCAGAAGCATTTAACAAACCTGTCTATAACTAAGTTTTAAATTTGCTTTAAACAGAAAACTAATTTCAAACCAATTGCAAAAATCAATTTGATACAATTTTAAGAACTGCGGTAAGAAGTGTCCGTTTAAGCCTAGATGATATTGAGACAAAAGTCCATATTTTCTAGGAATCCTAGCCTTTAAAAGGCGGAGTTCTTCAAGAATATCAGTTTTAAAGAGTGAATAATGTTAGTAGCCCCAAGTCTTCTTTCAGCAGATTTTGGTAATCTCCAGAGAGATGTTGAAAATGTTTGTGATGCAGGTGCAGATTTCTTACATGTTGATGTTATGGATGGACATTTTGTTCCAAACTTAACAATTGGTCCAGTTGTTGTAAAATCGATAGCAGAGACCTCATCGAAACCGCTTGACATACATTTAATGGTTGAAAACAACACTTTTTTTGTTGAACTTTTTGCACCATTCAAACCAAAATATATTTCATTTCATATTGAAGAGGAGAAGCATCCGCACAGACTGATTCAAAAAATTAGAGAGTATGGAATTTCTCCAGCAATTGCATTAAATCCACATAGCAGAGTAGAAGATATTGAACACATTTTAGAGTTTGTTGATATGGTTTTAATAATGAGTGTAAATCCAGGGTTTGGCGGACAGAAATTTATCGAGAATTCCACAATCAAAAAAATTGAACAGCTTTCAAAAATGAGAAAAGAGAGGGATTTGAATTTCTTAATTGAGGCAGATGGAGGAATTACAAACAAAAATATCGAGAAATTGGAAAATTCTGGTTTGGACATTGCTGTTTCAGGAAGTTATATTTTTGGAAACTCTTCACTAAAAGAGGCTATTCGGAGTTTAAAATGAGATTTATATCTCTTCTCTTTATTATTTTTATTTTAAGCGGAGAGGTTGAAGCAAAAAAAAGAAATTTTTGGACTCAAAACGAAAAAACTTCTTTTAAAAGTAAAAACAAAATTCAAAAACAAAACCTTGTGGTTGGTGGAATTACAGCGGATTCTTTTGAAGATTATAAAATTAAAATCAGGAATCATCAAATATCTGATGATTTTCACCCATTTATCTTAATCTCAATATTTTTAGTAATTATTGGTGCTATTTTTTACATTAGTTTAAATAAAAAGAGAGAGTTTAAGAACTCTACAAAAAGTCCGAAAGAGTTTCCTCTTGATTTAAGAGTTGGTGGAATTGTTGATGTTTCTTCAATTCAAAAGAGACTTCTTTTAAATAAGAAGAGACTTCAAATGAAAATACCACAAAATTTGAAAGGGTATGTTCAGAGTGTTGGCTTTATCGAACTAGATGATGAGATGCAAATTTTTAATGTTGATGTTTCTGAAAACATTGATGACAAAGAGCCTCAATTTTCTTTGCAAGTTGAGGTTGTGAAAAAAGATATTTCCGCAGTAAAACTCTTTACAAATTATGGAAATATTTATCCAAAAAATATTGCTGAATGGGAAGAGTGGATTGATGGAAATGAAGAGAAACAGCCAAATATTGGGGGGACAGAATTTATAACACAGACAGGGATAAATTATCATCGGGTTTGGAATTCTGGTAGCGATGAGGTTGTTCGAAGTAAATTTATTGAAAAAATAATAAATAATATAGATGAAGAAAAAGATGTTGTCAGCATAACTTCTCTTTACAGCAGAGAGATTGAGAATGAAATTGAGTATCTTTCTGTTTCAAATATTGAAGACTCAGAAATGAATAATTTTATTCAAATAAGATTAGGAATTGTTATTAGAGAAAACGAGCTAGAGATTGTTTAAAAAGCTTTTTTAAACTTTTCTTTGATACCATTCTTATAAATAATTATTATCTAGGAAAAAAATTGAAACTATCAATAAAAAACACTACTTTGATCTCTTTTTATTTAATAGGAGTTATTACTATTATTTACTCTTTTAATAGTTTAAGGGAAGAAAAACAAGAATCATTCTTAAATAAAACATATATTAGAAATGTTGAAAATATTCAAGGTAAATTACAAACATTAATAAAAGAGAAATTAAATGCGACAAAAACAATTGCACTTGGTTTATCTGAAAATCCAGACATCGTAAATTCTTTAAAGAAGAAAGACCCCTCTATTGCTGATTTAAAACTTATATCTTTAAATATGAGAAACAATACAAATTTTAAAAATGTTTGGTTTCAATTAATTTCACCTGAGGGAGTTTCACTAAAAAGAAGTTGGAATGAGAAAAGTGGAGATTCTCTGCTTGAAGCAAAACAAGATCTTGTTCAAATTATAAAAAGTCCAAAGATGTTGGCAACAATTGGAGTCGGTAAATTTGATATAAATCTAAAAGTAATTATTCCAATTTATTCATCAAAAGATGGCAAACGGAAACTTGTTGGATTTTTTGAGACAATGACTCATTTTAATTCTATTGCTAGAAAAATAGCTGAAGCTGGATCAGAAATTATTGTTTTTGCAAATAAGGAAAGTAGTGATATTATCTCAAATGCTTTTAGTGGAAACTCAATCAATGACTTTTACATCGCAAATTTCACCCCAAACAAAAAACTTCTCTCATATTTAAAAACAAAAAATATAACGGAGTTTATTCATGAGTTAGAATTAAAGAAATTTTTAATTGAAGAGAAATTACATGCAAAAATAAGTTATATGCCTCTCTCTTCTATAAATGGTAGAAAAATTGGACATATAATAGTTTTTTCAAAATTAAAAGATTCTGAAACAACATTAAGTCTCAAAACAATTTCATACACTCATACAATTTATGCATTTTTAGCTTTTTCATTTTGGACAATTATGATGTATATTGTCTATTCTCTTAAAGAGAAACATATTTATGAGACCTCATCGCGAAAAGCAGTTATCTATTTGATGCTTTTTTTTATGTTTATTGCAATAATGATTTATCAACTTTTGCAAACAAGATATGAAAAAGAGATTGAGACATATACGGAGCAAGAAAAAAATCAGATCAGAAATGAATAT
The DNA here is from genome assembly GCA_000276965.1 of Thiovulum sp. ES. Taxonomy (NCBI): domain Bacteria; kingdom Pseudomonadati; phylum Campylobacterota; class Epsilonproteobacteria; order Campylobacterales; family Sulfurimonadaceae; genus Thiovulum; species Thiovulum sp. ES. The sequence goes on from AKKQ01000036.1 coordinate 7,759, forward strand.
AGCCTCATTCAAAATAAAAATCTAGAACTTGCAAATTTCATTTTTAATACTATTATCAATAAAAAAGAGGTTATTGAGCTTTTTGAAAATGGAAAAAGGGAAGAATTATTCTTTCTCTTAAAAGAGGAATATGATGATTTAGTAAAACTAATTCACATTCGGCAACTCCATTTTCACACAAGCAAATCCGATTCTTTTTTAAGAATGCACAGACCTAATAAGTTTGGCGATTCTCTTATTGGAATTCGCGAAAGTGTTGAGTATGTAAATAAACACCTTGATATTTTTTACGGCTTTGAAGAGGGAAGAATTTTTAATGGTTTTCGGCATGTTTTTCCAGTTTTCAATAGCGAAGATCAGCATATTGGAAGTGTTGAAATTAGTTTTGATAGTTTGACTTTTATTGAAAGCTATTTAAAAAGTTTTGGAAAAAAAGCAAATTTCCTTCTTAAAAAAGATACTGTTGATGAGAAAGTTTTTAAGCAGGAAAAGACAAATTATGTTGAGAGTCCGCTAAGAGGCTTCTATTATGACAAAGAGATTTTTGGAGTTTTAGAGTGGAGTAATCAAAGATTCTCAGAATTTGGAAAAAGTGATAAGTTTGCTGAAGCTCAGAAAAAAATCATGAGTGGTGAAATCACGATAATTCATACTCCAGAAACAAGCGAGTTCCTTCTTGCAATGCCAATTTTAAATAAGGTTAGCGGAAAAGTTGTTGCAACAATTGTGATTTCAAAAAGTGATCAATATATTCTTGACAAAAGAAACGAGTTCCTTTTTACTCTTGCAACACTTATTTTAATTCTTATTTTTATCTCAATTTTCGTCTATCGTGAAATTATTTTGAAAGAGGAAATAAGTAGCCAATCAAGCAGAATTAGACGAATTTTAGATTCTCAAGAAACAATAATCGTTATTACTGATGGAAAAGAGATTTTAGATAATAATAGAGCTTTATTAGAGTTTTTTAATGTAAAAGACCTTGATGAATTCAACCACAAATATGGGTGTATTTGTCACCATTTTGAACAAGGTTTTGGTTATTTAGAACGAAATATGTCAGGAGAGACTTGGCTAGATTATGCTTTACGAAATGTTGGAAATGGAGATGTGAAAGTCCGTATTAAAAACTGGCGAGATGATATAAAAACTTTCAAAATCGAAGCTCGACTATATGCGGGAAAAAATCTGTATATTATTTCACTGATTGATATTTCGCATATTGAAGAGTCGCATATTGAGATCAAGAAAAAGAGTGCAGAACAAAGACAACTTCTTTCTCTTTTTGATATTGGAGGAATTTCGCTGTTCCGTTGGAAAAATGATCTAAATTGGAGTGTTGAGTATCTTTCAAGAAATGCAGAGACTCTATTTGGATATAGTCGAACTGATTTCTTATCAGCAAAAGTTAAATATGGGGAATTAATTCATAGGGAAGATGTTTCTGCGGTCAAAAATGAAGTTCAAGATGCAATTCAAAATAATAAAGAGTTTTTCAATCATAAACCTTACAGAGTAAAAAGAAAAGATGGAACTTATCGTTGGGTTCTCGATTATACTTTAATTATCAGAAATATAGATGGCATCGTTACTCATTTCCTTGGATATATTGTTGATATTACAGATTTGAAAGATTTTGAGAAAAAAGCTCGAGATATAAAAGATCGTTTTCAACTTGCAATTGATGGTGCAAATGATGGGCTTTGGGATTGGAATATTCAGACTGATGATGTCTATTTCTCACCTCGTTGGAAAGAGATGATTGGTTATGAAGAGCATGAAATCTCAAACTCATTACAAGAATGGAAAAGCAGAGTTCATGAAGATGATTTACAAAAAAGCCTACATGATATTGATGAGCATTTAAGAGGAATAACAAAAATATATGAGAATGAACATCGGTTACGGCATAAAGATGGTAGTTGGATTTGGATTCTTGATCGTGGAAAAGTTCTTTTTGATGAAAATAAAGAACCTCTTAGAATGGTTGGTTTTCACACAGATATTTCTCAAAAGAAAAAATATGAAGAGAAACTACAAAAACTTGTCGAAGATAAGACAGATGAGAATATGAAACAGTGGGAGATTCTTCAACAGCAATCAAAACTTGCAGTTATGGGAGAAATGATGGGTGCAATTGCTCATCAGTGGCGACAACCATTAAATGCACTATCAATAAATATTCAAGAGTTGCAAGACGATTTTGAGGAAGAACTCATCTCTGAAGAGTTTATAGAAGATTTTATAAACAAAAATCAAAACATTATTCTCTTTATGTCTCGAACCGTTGAAGATTTCCGAAATTTCTTTAAAGTTGATAAAAAAAGGATACTGTTCTCTGTTCGAGAAGCAATTGAAAACACAGTTGATATTCAAATTGCACAACTTCGTAGCCATAGCATTGGAATTGAAATCAAAGGTGATGATTTTATGGTGAATGGCTATCGAAGTGAGTTCCAGCAAGTTATTTTAAACCTCATCGGAAATTCAAAAGATGCAATTTTAGATAACGGAAAAAATGATGGAAAAATAGAAGTTCTCCTTTCTGAACGAGCTATTATTGTTCGGGATAATGGTGGTGGAATTCCTGAAGATGTTCTTCAAAGAATTTTTGAACCATACTTCACAACAAAAAGCGAAGGGCAAGGAACTGGTATTGGACTCTATATGAGCAAAATGATTATTGAAGATAACATGGATGGGTTTATAAAAGCCCAAAATACTGACTTAGGTGCAGAATTTATAATTAAGATATAGAATGAGATTAAACAAATTTATCGCTCACAACAGCAAATTTTCTCGTAGAGAAGCCGACAAACTTATTTTTGAGGGTCGAGTTAAAATCAATGGAAAAACTGTTGAAACTCCCGCGGTAGAAGTTACTGACAAAATGAAAATTTCTATTAACGGAAAAGCAGTTTATAAAAAAAGCGAATACACAGTTGTCGTTTATAACAAACCAAAAGGCGAACTTGTTACAACAAGCGATCCTCGAGGTCGTAAAACAATTTATCACTCTCTCGGTGGAAATTTTAAAGGCTATACTCCTGTTGGTCGGCTTGATTATGCAAGTGAAGGTGTTCTTATTTTAAGCAATGCAATTGATATTGTTGATAAATTGATGAAAAGCGATTTAGAACGAGTCTATAAAATCAAAGTTTCTGGTCGAGTCGGTGAAAATGTTATTGAAGCGATGGAGAAAGGTTTGCAAATTCGAGGATCAAATTTAGGAGCTTTTGAAGGAACTGAAATCCGAGATATGGATATTGAGCCGTTTAAATGGTTTGATATTGCAAAGTCAAACAAAAACTACTCTATTTTAAAAGTTGCAATTACTGAGGGTAAAAATCGTGAGTTGCGGAGATTTTTTGCACACTTTAATTTAGAGGTTCTCGACTTAAAAAGAGTTAGTTACGGCTGGGTAAATCTCAATGCACTTCCAACAGGAAAACGGCGATTTTTCTCAAAAGAGGAGTACGACGAACTTCGTAATTTTTTAAAAAGTGACGAAAAGAAAAAACGAAAAGAGAGAGAATCTGAAAAGAGTATTGAAGTTGATTAAACCTTTTTTGTTAAAATATTATAAAAAAGGTCTATGATGAAAATCTCTTTGCTACTTTTAATAGTTACTTCACTCTATTCTCAAAGCATTGATAATTTGCTTAACCTCTTTGAAAAAGGTGAATTTAAAACAGTTTGCCAAGAGGGAATGGGAAAAGTGATGAGAGGAAATATCGATGAGGATTTTATCGGTGTTGTTGGAATTGCATGTGCAGAAGTGGATTATATCAATCCATTAGGAATTATTCAAAAATCTCTCAAAAGCACAAAAAACGGTCGGGAAAATGCTGTCTATTTTTCAAATTTAATTTTGCAAAAAAAACTTATTTATCATTTTATGGTTGATGGTCGGGAGTTAAGTTATTTAAGATTACCTGATAGTTCTCACATTCTTTCAGTTATTTTTCGACATCTCTCAACAGAAAAATATAAAACAATAAAAGAGTCGCCAAAAGAGATTAAGTTTTCTGAAGATGGAAAAACTTATAAATTGACTCTTTCAGTAAAAGATAAACCGAACAAAGTTTTTGTTGATGTTTATGATGTAAATGGGAAAAAAATTGAGAGCCACTGGTATAGATAAGCAAAAAGTTGTTGTCATTATGAGCGGTGGAATGGATAGTTCGCTTACTGCTTATAAAATGAGAGAGTTCGGATATGATGTTGTTGCCGTTCATTTCTCTTACGGTCAAAGAACTGAAGAGAGAGAGAGGCAATCTTTTCATAAAATCTCTGATTCTCTACCCGCAATTAACAAATACAGTTTTGAATTGCCATTTTTTAAAGATATTGGGATTGGAACGACTTCACTTATCGATTCTGGAATGGAATTAAACATAACTGGAGTTGAGGAAAAGATAATTCCAAATAGCTATGTTCCATATAGAAACGGAATAATGTTGAGTATTGCAACAGCAGTAGCGGAAAAAGAGGGAGCAATTGGAATTGCAATTGGGGTTGTTGAAGAAGATAGCTCAGGATATCCAGATTGTCGAGAAGACTTTATCAACAGTTTTGAGAAAACAATAAATCTTGGAACGAAAAAAGGTGGCTTTAGAGTTTTCAGACCACTTGTAAATCTAAAAAAGATGGAAATTGTAAAAGAGGCTATAAAGCTAAAAGTTCCACTTGAAAACACTTGGAGTTGTTATCAAGATGAAGATGAACCTTGTGGAGTTTGTGACTCTTGTAGATTGCGAAAAAGAGGATTTGATTTTGCCGATGAGGTCGATCCTCTTGTAGAATCTTGACCTCATCGGAACTCTACCAACCAAAAATGAAAAATAGGGACGAAAAGAGGTAATTCACTGCAAAAAGTGAAACAGAAGAGAGAACAACAGCTTTTGTTGTTGCTTCTCCAACTCCTTTTGCTCCGCCCTCTGTGTTGTATCCAACATAAGCACCAATTAAACCAATTGTCAAACCGAATGCCGTTGATTTAATTACACCTGTGTAAATGTCAGACATGTTTATAAATTTTTGAATTGTGTCCTGATAAGTTACTGGATTTAAATCAAGAACAACAGTTGAAATTGAAATTGCACTCAAGTTTGAGAGAAAATCAAAAAGAATAACAAGAAGCGGAACTGAAATCGTAACAGCAATTACTCGAGGAACAATCAGATATTCACGGGAGTCGATTCCCAAAATATCAATTGCATCTATCTGCTCTGTAACCCGCATTGTTCCAAGCTCTGCACTCATTGCTGAAATCGCTCGACTAATTACCATGAGTGTTGCAAAAACTGGTCCAAGCTCTCTAGTGATTGAGATAAAAATTGTGTATCCCATAAAATTTTCCGCTCCAAACTGCTTAAATCCTGCATAGAGCTGAACCGCCTCAACCATTCCAGTAAAAACCGCAGTGAGTGTTATAACCGCCCACGACTGAACACCAATAATCTCAATCTGTTTTGTTACTTCACGAAAACGATAAGGCGGAGTAAAAAACATTGGAAAAATCTTTAAATAGAAAATTACAAATTCACCTGCCCAAATAATAACTTTTCCCAATGAAAAAAATGGCTTTCCAAAAAATTCAAAAAAACTGTTCATCAATTTCAAAACACAAAATTTGTGCTTATTCTCCTAAAATCAAAATATTTTCTAATTCTATCAACTTGTAAAATTGTGTGAAATTTGCAGAATTCCCGTATTTTAACGGGAACAAAAATTATTTTTTTCGTTTAAACTTTTTATAGAAATAGAAGAAGAGAGCAAAAATTAGTATTCCGTAAAAAACAAGTCGAAGCGAATTTATAACAATTTTATTTGCATCTCCAACTCCATTTTCTAAAACAACATCTTTGCTACTTGCAATTTGTTCAACAATATCAGCATAGCCGTTAAAGAGTGCGACACTATATTTGTTTCTCAAGTCGCTTTTTATTTTTTCACCGAGAATTGGAAGAATAGTGCCACTCCACGGATATGGACTTAAAATCTGTTCTCGGTCAAAAAGTTCCAAGACCTCATCGTAAGCGACAATATCAACTTTCTGTTCAGTCTCCGTAAAAGTCAAAATCACTGAATTTTCTGGTAATTTTGCCAATTCATCTTTTCCAACAATTGAAAGACTTTCACCATTTGTAGTTTTTAAAATCAAAACATAAACAGCAACTCCAGTTTTAACTTCAACTTCATTTCCCAAAACTTCAATTTTATTTATAAATTCTGGATGCATAAAAAGTTCGTCTTTTAAAACATATTTTCCAAAAAGCGAAACAGAAAATAGGAAAACTGCTAAAAATATTCTCACTTTTTAACCTCAGCTAACCAATTTTCAACAAAAGTGATTTGCACTTCTGTCTGTTTTGTAGAAGTTCCACCTTCGGAATTTCGACTATTCATAGAATTTCGCAACGAAAGAACTTCCAAAACATCACTCTCAATTCTCGAATCAATTTTATGTAACTCCTCAAAATTGATTTCACTTAAATCAATTTCCAACTCTTCTGCTTTTGCAACTGCTCTACCTGTAATGTGGTGAGCTTCACGGAATGGAACATCGCAATTTTTTACGAGATAATCCGCCAAATCTGTTGCTGAAAGATGTCCGACTGAACAAGCTTTTTCCATATTTTCAGAATTTACGGTTAGAGTTTTTAGAGACTCAATTAGAATTTGTAGAGAAATTTCAGCAGTTTCAACAGAGTCAAAAACACCCTCTTTATCTTCTTGAGTATCTTTATTATAAGCGAGTGGCAAACCTTTCATAACCGTAAAAAGTGAGAATAAATTTCCAAAAACTCGCCCACTTTTTCCCCGAAGCAGTTCAGCAACATCTGGATTTTTCTTTTGGGGCATAATTGAACTTCCTGTTGAGTAGGCATCAGAGAAAGTAACAAATTTGAATTCGTAGCTACTCCAAAGAATCAACTCTTCAGCAAATCGAGAAACATGAGTAAAAAGAGTAGAAATATTGAAAAGAATTTCAAGTGCAAAATCTCGGTCGCTAACAGTGTCAAGACAATTCAAAGAGACAGAATCAAATCCTAAAAGTTGTGCGGTCTCTTTTCTATCGATTGAGTGAGGAGTTCCAGCAAGTGCTGCACAACCAAGTGGAGAAACTGAATTTCGTGAAAATGAGTCTCTAAATCTTTCAAAATCTCGCTTAAACATTGAAACATAGGCGAGGAGATGAAATCCAAAATTTATCGGCTGTGCATGTTGAAGGTGTGTCATACCTGGAAGCATTGTAGAAGTGTGCTTTTTTGCAATTTCATTCAGAGTTTCGATGAGGTCTAAAATCAGTTTAGAGAGTTCATCACTTTTATTTTGAACATAAAGACGGAAATCTGTTGCAACTTGATCATTTCGGCTTCGTGCAGTATGTAGTTTTTTTCCTGTGTCGCCAATAATTTCGGTTAGTCGTTTTTCAATTGCCATGTGTAAATCTTCATCAGAAATCAGCCATTGGAACTCTCCATTTTCAATTTCAGATTTGACTTTTGCCAAACCATCAATAATAGAGTTTTTTTCGTCTTCCGAAAGAATATTTTGTTTGCAAAGCATTTTTGCATGTGCAATCGAGCCAGTTATATCTTGACTGTAAAGTTTTTTGTCAAAAGGAATTGAGGCATTAAATCTATCAAGTAGCGATGAGGTCGCTTCTGAAAATCTACCAGACCACATTTTAGACATATATTTTCTCCTAAAGTTTTTCTTTTGAATCGTATCAGATTAAGAGAGATATTTTTGAGAGAATAAGTGTCGGAGAATTCCGACAAAATTATCTCTCTGTAATTTTTGAACGAAGAGCTAGTTTTTTTGGATATGGGGAGAGAAATTTTTGATTTAGTAGATACTCAACTTTATACTCTTTTGCAAAAAGTTGTAAAAATGAGATTGGAACAATTATTGGAACAAGTCGATTTTTATAATCCTCTAAATTTTGTAAAAACTCCTCTTTCTCTTCTGGTGTAACACTCTTTTTGACAAAACCAAACATGTGTTGCAATATATTGATATTTCGTTCGACTGAACTTTTTTGAGAAATCGCTTTAAAAAATAGCTTTGAATAATTTTCCAAAATTTGTGAGAGTTCCATCTTTTCACGATTTGCGACAATATTTCCCATTTCGCGATATAAGACTTCATTTTTTGCATGTAATAGAAATTTATAAGATGTGTGAAATTCAACAAGCTCACTAAATTTTTTAGCACTTTCTACAAGTTTTAACATATCATCAAAAGCAAATATTTGCATTATAAAATTTTCTCTCAGCCAAACATCTTCTAACCTACCCTCCTCTTCCATTGGCAAAAGAGGAAACTCTTTTTGAAACTCATCAAAAAGCAGACCAGAAGTTTTTCCTTCGATAAAACCATTTGGCAAATAGTTTTTCACGGAAGCAATTGCACATGTTGGCGATTTTGATTTAAAAATAATTCCAGAAATTCCAGAATCTAAAAAACTTTTTGCAACTTTTCGAGACTCATTTTCCAATTTTTCTGTTAAATCGAGTTCGCTTTTATTTCCAATTGCTCTTTTATTTCCATCTTTTGAGACAATTCTAATACTTTCTCGGGGCGAACCAAAAAGTGAATTTTCTGGACAAAATGGAATAAATTCAACAAATTCACTTAAATCCTCGAGTAAAAATTTAAAAGTTTTTGCTCCTCCGTCAAAACGGACACGATTTCCAATTAAACAGGAAGAGACGGCTATTTTTAGCATTTAGTAGTTATAATCCTCTTCACTCTCTGCGGGATAGTCGCCCTCTGGATAAAAAACCTCTTCTTCATCGTAATACTTTGCATTTGGATCATACTCTTCATAATTTCCATTTTGCGGTTCTACATAATCTTCTTCAGGAAACTCCTCCATTATTGGCATTTCTGGCTGATTATCTTCTTCAATTTTGTTTTGCTCTCGAATATGAGCATCAAGCTCTCTCTGATAGTAACTATCCATTTGATACTGTTGTGAAACAGCTCTTTCTTGACAATTTCCACAAATTGCACTCGCTGGATATTGAGTTGTAAGAAATGCTCCAACAACTCCACCACCAACAGCACTAACAATAAGAACAGCAATAGCAGTTAGCATAAAATCTCCTTTAAACTTAATACGATTTAAATTATACAAAAACAGTTAAACAAATTTGTAATAACCACAATATTTGGGACTGACCTAATAGCTCCTAGTAAAAGTTTTTGTTATAGAAAAAATGTGATAATCTGAAATCTAACCATTCAAAACTTTTTGCATGTTTATCGCTCTTTCTTGTAAGATATGAAATCTTACTTCTTAAAGTAGAATTAAGGCTTTCTAAAAGGTTTGTAAATACAGATTTTTTTCATAGTTTTAAATTTTGTCGGATCTTTTCCGACAAAAATTCTATGAATTACGAACTATCTCTTTGAATGAAATTCGTTTTTTGATTGAAGATTCTCGGTGTTCAACATGATCTTTTACAAAGTCCAGAATTTTACTTTGCAACTTCACTTTATTAAGTCTATTGATATTTACAATTCCACCAGGAGAGAGAACATTTACTTCAATAAGTTTTCCATTGATTACATCAATTCCAACAAAATGCAAATTATCTTTTATTAAGTGTGGTTTGATTTTTTTACAAATTTCAAGGTCTGCTTTTGAGAGAGTATATTTTTCAGCTTTTCCACCAGCATGAACATTTGAACGAACCTCATCGTTAGCAGGAACTCTCTTCATTGCACCAATTGGCTCACCATTTAAGAGTAGAATTCGGACATCACCGTTTTCAGCACCTTCGATATACTCTTGCAAAATGACATAGTTTTTTCCAGCACCATTATCAATATAAAAATCCAAGAGTGAATTTGTATTTGATTTGGCACTTTTTTCAAGAACAATAACACCACTACCGCCAAATCCATTTAGTGGTTTCAGAATCATCTTTTCTGCTTTTGACTCTGCTATTACTTTTTTCAAATACTCTTTGTTTTTTGAAACATATGTAACAGGTAAAAAGTCGCCATCAATATCACCAAAACTTGTTGTGTAAAGTTTATTATTTGCTTTTCTCATTCCTTCGACACTGTTCATAATTAAAACATCATCGCTAACAGAATCGAGAAAATTCAACATAATATTGTCAATCGGCGGGTCTTTTCTAACAAAAATAGCATCAAAACCTCGTAACGGCAACATCTGCTCTTTAAAAACAACTTTTTGGTGAAAAGTCGGAAAACTACTCGGAATTTTGTCAAAAGGTTGAATAAATTTCACAAAACCGTGAACAACATTATCTCTAATTGTTAAGTTCTGAGGATAAATAATTGCTGTTTTGTAACCTCTTGAAACTGATTCATGAATCAGCCGAAGCCCAGAATTTGAATTGGGTGTAAGATCATTCCAATCATCAATAATAAAAGCTATATTCACTTCTATGCTCCACATGGAAACTATGCTCGAATTTCGAACTTTGAAATTCTAACTTAAAAAATCAGATTTTTTTCACTTTAAAGTAAGATTGAAAAATATTTTTTACTGGAGTATTTTGATTGACAGATAATTTAGGTTTAGCAGTTCGATATATGCTTTTTGCATCTCTTCTTTTCTCATTTATGGGTGTTTTTGTTCGCGAATTAAGTGATACGATGAGTTCAATTGAGATCGCTTTTTTTAGAAATCTTTTTGGAGTTATTATTATTCTCTATACAGTTTGGCGAAATCCATTTCAGCAAGTTGGTGGAAAATTACCACTTCTTATTTTTCGTGGAGTCATGGGATTTACAGCACTTCTTGCTTTTTTTTACAATATTGCAAATATTCCTCTTGCCGATGCGATGACTTTTAGCAAAACCGCTCCAGTTTTTACAGCATTTTTTGCCTATCTTTTTTTAGGTGAAAAGTTGAATCCGATTCAAATTATCTCAATGTTTGTTGGATTTATTGGAATTATTTTTATAATTCAGCCAAATGGTTTCACTTTCTCAAAAACAGATTTATTGGGAATTTTTAGCGGTGTTGGTGCGGCACTTGCTTATACTTCCGTTCGGGAACTTAAAAAATATTATGATAGCCGAGCAATTGTCTTATCTTTTGCAATTGTTGGAACGATTTCACCAATCATTCTTTTGTTAATTGGTTCATTTTTTGAGACTCCAAAAACATTGGATTTTATGTTTGCCCCTTTTGTTCTACCAACGACAGATGACATTATTCCAATTTTTGCACTTGGAATATTTGCAACGGTTGCTCAACTTTTTATGACAAAAGCTTATGGCGAAGCAAAAGCAGGAATTGTTGGAACAATTTCATATTCAAATATTGTTTTTTCAACTCTTCTAGGAACTTTTGTTCTTGGTGATGTTTTTCCAAATATTTGGACAATTTTTGGAATGATTTTAATTGTGATTTCAGGAATTTTTGCAACAAAAACAAAATCAATTTTCTAGTTTATTTCCCGCAAAAGCGGGAGAGAATAATTATCCAGAAATAACTCGATTTCGTCCTTCTTGTTTTGCTTGGTAAAGATAGTCATCAGCTCTTTTTATGAGCATTTTGATATTGTCGATTTGATTAAAACTTGTTACACCAAAACTTGCAGTCTTATTTTTTACGGTTGAAAACTCATATTTTTGAATTAGCTGATCTTGATAGGGGCAGACAAAAAAATCTGCCCTTCC
>AKKQ01000037.1 GCA_000276965.1 Thiovulum sp. ES
ATTTCAATTGGAACTGTGTAAAACTGAAGAATTCCTTTCTGGAAAAGACTAACGGTACTATTCCAGATGTTATAACTCTTAAGGATATTGAGTCAGAGAATGTTCTTATGAAGCCTTCTAATGTTCAGGTCATCATGGACTTTATAAAAAAGCAGAGTAAAGAGCAAAGACATATTGCTATACCCTAACAGTGATAAGAAAGACTTGAAAATTGCTAAATTATATCCTACAGCAGTCATATATCCTGATAAGAACGATTACAGTTACTTAAGGTTCGTGAGAGAGCCTTTAGAGCTTGAGACAGATTTATGTAATTGCACTTATAAATATGATAAGTCTCGTCCTGAAAGTTATACTTGTGCAGATTACATAGAGGGGAGCGATTTAGAAATTGTGTCTCCTGTTATGACTGTAACAGGTGGTTATAAATTTCTACAAACCTTTATAGGGTTACTGGGAAGGCTAATTACGGTAAAAGAGAACACAGGCATACATATAAATCTAGGAAGTCGTAGAGGTCTAAAGAATTTTAATCTTATAAAATTTGTCATTCTTTTACAGTATGATGAAATTGTAAAACATAAGTTCAGAGACTATAACGGACAATACTTTAAAGTAGATATACTAGAGTTCGTAGAAAAGAACTTTTTAGGTTTTACTGATTTATTGAAACCTTCAGACAGAATTCAGTCATTGTTTTTAGATAAACTTATACAGGACGGTAAATTCAGTTCAGTAAATGTTCAGAACTATAGAAAAGGCTATATAGAATACAGACATCTAGGTGGAAAGAACTATACGGAAAACACATCTTTATTATTGAAGACTTATTTACATATATTGAAATGTTTCGAGGACTCAAATACAACTAAGTCTGATTCTGAACTTAAATATAAGAAAGCGTTAAAGAGTCTTTTCAAACAAATATCTAAGTTCAGAAATTTGTAACTATTTATCTGGGAATAATCTAGATGACAACTTAGAAAGTTCTAAAAAGTGAGGTCTAGTATATAGGAGGCAGAAAAGTAGATTTTTGGAAATTTTGGCTACTGGGCTCCACGCTGGTCAATTTAGAGACTCTAATAATTGAAAAATCAGAAAGGTAAAGAGGCACTCTTCAACTATAAGAGAGCATAACAGATGTGAAAAACTATCTCTTTATAACTGTTTGATAATAGACTATTATGCTAGAAATTGATTTAAACGACCGACGCAAAACTGTATAACAGGAAGTAAATCCAAGCACCTAAGGGTGTTCTATTATCTTAGATATTAATAAACTAAGAACTGGGATTTGTGCGGGAGTAGGCGGATAGAGACGAATTGATTACAGGTCTCAAGATACTAAAGGAAACTTGAATATTTTGAAATCTATATACAACACTAAGCTATACTAATAGTTTAAGATTGTGGAAATAATCAGGTCTAACACCTCTATTCTATCCATCTACTCCCTCAGCAAAGCCTCTAACTCCAGACTTTTAATACAATCTAAACTATAATACTAAAGAACCAATAAATTGACTAAGGTCTAATGTATAGAGGAATGCAGAACTATTGAAACTAACAAAGAATAATTTCCCGCTAGGGAACTATAAACTCAGAGGGTATAAAGATACAGAGTTATGAGAAATGAGTAAGAAGAGTCAAGTGGCACAGAATAACTCATAAAGGACTCTAGATAAAGATACGAAAGGAGGTAAAAAGAACATGACGGCAAAAGCTAAAATAGAAACCATAAACAGTTCTATTAATATTGAAACAGTTATTGAAAAAGAGACAGGCATATATGTTTCGCCAGAAACCCAGATAAGGTGCTTCTTTCATAATGACTCTACACCGTCTATGAAAGTATATGGCGGAACTAAAGGTTGCTATTGCTTCGGATGTGCAAAAAGTTGGTATCCCTACACATTTATACGGGATTACAACGAACTGACAGTTAAAGAAACCTTTGAATACATAGAGGATAACTATCCTGAAATTGATACAGAACGGAAGTTAAATTCTAATGAAATTGAGTCTAAACGAACAGATAACGAATTTGTTGCGGAGATAATAAAAGCTTTACGAGATGAATTTTTAGAAACTGAACAGATGTCGCAATTGGAAATTGCCTTATCTAAATACTTTAGAGATAATAACCCAACGGAACTATTGATGATGTATGCAAAAATAGTAGAAATGACAGAGGATATTCATTTATAATGGAACGGAGACAGACAAATGAAATTTGACACTAGAGTAATTTCTCATATACCTAAACATTTATTAGATAGACGAGAAATTGTACAAACAGCTCACAACACATTGCAACAAGAGAAATTGAACAACACTAAACTAAAAGTAAATCCTACTTTTGAAAAAAGTTCATTACAGAAAATTCAAGGACATGAGTGGATGTCAGATGTCGATATGACATTAATTGAACCTGAAAGCTCGGAAGAACTCGACCAAGAAACACAACTGGAAGAACTAATTGAACTATTAGAGGGAGAAGCTATATATAAGTCTAAAGAGATAGGTCAAGCTAAGGAAGTACCCTTACTTGCTTTAGACTTAGAAGCAACAGGACTGGACACAACAGTAAGGTTAAACGGCGGGAATATTATTGCTCAAACAGAAATCGTAGGAGTTTGTTTAGCAACTTCTTCGGATAAAGGATACTATTTACCAGTAAGGCATACAGAAATAGACGGAGTGTTAAATTTTGATTATACAGTAATGCTAGAATTTCTTGAAAATGTGCATAAGAAATTCTTCACAATTTACCATCATGCTGAATATGATAGAGAACTATTATCTATACATGGAGTGAATATGCCAGACATATTGTATTCAGATACCATGCATTTAGCTATAAATCACGGTTTAAGAGATATGTTCAGACAGGTAGGTTTGAAATTCTTATCAGAAGAGGTGTTAGGACGGAAAATGCTTACAATTGAACAATTGTTAGGCTCAAAATCCCATGTCCGATTTGACCGCTTACCCGCTAAAAATGCTTGGGTATATGGTTGTTCGGATGCTACAAACACATTCGGACTATTTGAGCAATTTACATACAAAACTGATTACGAACCAACAGAAGATAATTTGTATATTACATCTAAACAGGCATTACTATTAGATATGCAGACAATGAACCATACAAGGTCAATGTTAAGAGTAGGAGTGCCAGTCGATTTGAAACGAGCAGAAAATAGATTGCGAACGATGATACGACGGAATTTGATTTTATACACAGAAATCTACAACTACTTACCAGATGACATTCCAGTCGGAAGTGCTGAAAAGGTAGGACGGTTCATCGGGGAACTTTTATTCAAGAACTTTGAAACAGCTTACAAAGATAAATACGGAACAAAAATCTCTGAAAGATTTACTGCAGAGATACTGAACAAGTTTGCTATTGAACGGAAAGTTCGGAAATTAAAAGCCTCAGAAAAGATTGTATATAGTTGTACAGACGACAACCTAGGTCTTTTATTTGATAAAATAACTGACACAAAATGGGTAACTCCTAAAGACTCTGAAACCTTATACTGTATCGCAGATATGCTATCAGAGTATCGTTCCACAGAACATGAAATCTCTATCATGACTAGACTAGTTCGATTTGCTATAAATGACGATATGAACATAACAAGAGTTACCGCAGGTCTTAAAATGTCAGGTACAGGAACAGGTAGATTTTCAAATAAAGGCTCAAGTGTGGGAGCTAAAGGCTCTCTAAACAGAATTTTGATTTCTTCTACTCCGACAGGAAAATCTAAATCAAAATACAAGCAAGGCGACGGAGTTGTAGGCTTCAATGTGCAAGGAATTCCTTCTACACCAAGGATAATGCAGACAGCAAGGAAACTAAAGAAGCTCCCTGAAACCTTACAGAAGTCTAAAATTGAATTAGACAAAGAAGTAGAGGCACATCTACAAGACCTACTCTTAGATATATAGCTAAAAATCTCTCAGAATTATACTTATTTGAGGAACTATGAAAATACAATTCGATGACTATCAGAAAAAAGTTCTAGAACAGTCAGGTAAAAAAGACATAGCTACCATTGTATCTGCTGTGGCAGGTAGTGGTAAAACAACAACAGCTCTTTATAGAGCTATACACAACAATTTCGATACTGAACGAACAATGTTTGTGAGCTTCTCAAATAAGTCAGCCAGAGACTTATTGAAACGATGGAAAGAACTATCTGTAAATACCCGATATAAAGACAGACCTCCTCCTTATATAAGCACCTTGCATAGTCTAGGAGTAAAGGTGCTAAGAGACTTCTTAAAATTGAAACCGATAATCTTAACAGAATGGCAGTCATTAAAATTGATACGAACTTATGTAGAGGAACATCTATTCGACATGGAAAACACATACCGTTCAGAAACCACAGCATACAGTAAATTGATAGCAGAACATCTATCCAAACTGAAAAGTAGAATGTTATACAGACACGAGAATATATTGAACAATACTTTCCAATTGTCGCGATACTATGATGTAGATACAGAAAACATCTCTCGACCTTTAACAGATAATGACTTCAACAGTATAGTGAAACTATACGAAGAAAAGAAACTCGAACTAAACATGTTCGACTTCACAGATTTAATTTGGCGAACAACAAACATTTTATCACAACCTCATCATGCTAAGGAACTAAATATAATAGCTAATCTTTACGATAACATAACTATTGATGAGGTGCAAGATTTAGATAAAATGCAGTGGTTCTTTATTATGCAGATGTTCAGAAACAAAAATGCATTATTCATAGGAGACATAGCACAATCTATATACGGATTTCGTGAAGCCAGACCAGACTTATTTGATAAAGCTTATATCGGACAGTTCTTTCATACAACGAACGAGCTAGAATTGAAATATAACTATCGTTCTCCAAAAGGAATAGTCGAGTTCGGAAATATTGCACGAAGTAAGACTCTTTCTACTGTAACTGCTTTAGCTTTTAAAGGAGCTGAGAAAGGCTCTGTGCAACTAAAAAAGGTAGCTCTGAACATTCAGGAGGGTAGGCTAATCTCTCAGCAAATAAAATCCTACCTAAACGAAAATATCTCTAAAAAAGATATAACCTCATCAGAGAAGCATAGACAATACAAAGATATTGCAATCATATCAAGATATAATAAATATCTAAAAACAGTAATTGAACCAGCATTGATTGCAGAGAATATTCCTTACATGCTTACTTCTAAAGCATTGGGTAACCGAATGACAGAAAAGAGCTACAATCAGTTATACTTCAACATTATTTCTTTAATTCTGAACAAAGATAATATAGTTGCTTATATAGGTCTAGCTCCAGCATTAACAGGAATAGGTAACTCTTTTGCAGATAGCCTAAGTAAAGCTTTACTAACATACTCAATTGATACTCTGACCACTTCAAGCTACTATACAAGCAGTAATAAAACCAAACTTAACTATCTATATCAGGCTAGAAACCAGATAGTTAAGATTACAGAAAATCTAAGAAACTCTCAAATAAGCCGAACCTCTCTACTATTGAACAGTATTCATGACTTCATTCAGGATTGGTGCAAACCAATAGGAAGTTCAGAAGAACGAGATACCTTAGAAAAAAGTCTCTCTAATTGGGCTAACACTTACATTGAAGACCTAATAAGCTATAAAGAGAAGCAGAGTTCTAATCAAACATCTCCTGAAAATACTTCAAAAATATCTTCCACAGAAAATACAGAACCTAAAAGACCTAAACTATCATATAACGAGTTTGAAGAGATACTATCTCAGATAATGCTAGAATTAGATTCTTTCTCTTCAATCGATATGGATAAATCTGACACAGTAAAACTACATAGTGTTCATAGCACTAAAGGGCTGGAATACCCTTACACTATTGTAAGCGGATTTAACACAACATTTGAACAAGGTGGCACAGATACAGAAGAAATAAATATATTCTATGTTCAGGTAAGTCGTGCTAAAAATAAGCTACTAATCGTTGATAGTAATATGTCAGTGAGAAAAGACGGAAAAAGACTAAGAACCTACAAATCTCCATCTTTAACTACTACCCTAGACAGCTTAAGATAGCTAACTAAAAATCTCTCAGAACTACTCTAATTTGATTTTATGTCTATTAGAGTAATTATACCTAAAATTAAGTCTATTAAACTCATTTCAATTCTAGAGAGTCTCAGAGTTATACCTAGATTTCACCTCTCTAATCTACAACTTATATTCTTAAAAAGTTCTTCATAGATTTAAGGTTAATGTAGATTTAAGGTTAATGTAAGTTAAGTTATTATATAATTCTCCTGTGAAAAGATAAATATTTAAAAGAATAAGAGTCTTTTTGTCTATTTAGATACATTTGTTTTTAGTATATACTGGAAACAAATGAAAACTTCATATAAACTATTAGGAGAAACCTATGGCATCAACTGCTAAATGGGGCGAGATGGTAGGTGCAGAGGGCACCACACAATCAGGTAAATCATACAAAATCAAGAAAGAGTTTGAGCAAGTGAATAAAATCTTGTTAGAAAGTCTTACGGATACAAACTCACGAGATAAGAAGCTCTCTGTTGAGTCTAACTCTTTTAAAGAACTATTTCCTCAATTTGTGGTAGAGGTCGAAGATAAGGAAGAACAAACTCCTACTCCTCAATCTGTAACTACAGAAGACATGGACATTGACTCATTAATCGAAGAAGCAGACACTTCTCTTCCTGAAGCACCCTCTCCAGTCTCACAGAAAAAGAAAAAATCTGTAAGAAAAGCTCCCGTACCTGTCGAAGTAGAAGAACCTGACTTCGAGTGGAAACCTTGGAAACAAGCTGACGACTTCTACGATAAAATTGAACTCTACTCAGGAGCTAAAAAAGCTATTTTCTTTGCTTCTCAGTTCTGTAAGAACCCATTTGCTAAATTGATTTATCTAACTCATAAACATGATGGCAAATTGAAAATGGACTACCAAAAATTCGTGCAACTTTTAATTGTTAATGAACAGAAACCTGAGGTTCAGAGACCTGAAGAGACTGACTTTGATAAAGTTTGGCAGTTTATGGGTAAAATCGGTTCTGAAGAAAAATCAGATTTCACTGACGAAGACTACTTAAATGTTCTTTCAATGGTAGCTGAAACAGGTCAAGAATATATCTTTTTAATTCTTGACAGTCAAGCTCTTTTAGATGGCTGGGGTTCTTTAGGAATTAAAGAAGACTGGCTAGAACCTGTTATGACTTCAATGGCTTTATAATCTCTAAGATTTAAAACCCACACCTCTCTTATGAGAGGTTCTTTAAACACCAGAAAGGTATTTTTGAACTCAAACATTACAAGAATAGACGAGATACATACAGGCATTATTTTCCACTATCAGAAAAAAGAATATACAGTAGAGTCTATAAACAGCTCTGACATGGTAATCATTCCTAACGATAGCTCAGTGAGAATTACAGTCTCAATCTTCTCTAACAGGTTCATGAAAATGTTCCCTAACATAGATATTGAAATCCCTGATGAAGAACAACGACTGGCAGTGAAAGTAGAAAGAACAGGAGACCTCCCTACTTTTTTCATAGATGAAACAGAACCAACAGAGGCTGAGTGGGAACAAGAGGAAACCTCACTAATTGACACTTCTCTACAAGAAATCTTTTCTAAAAGAGGTTCAACAGTCAAGAAAGCAACCCTAGAAAATCTTTACAGAGACTTAACATCAGAAGATCGAGAGGAACTAAGGTTTATCTTTACCTGCTATTTAAACAGAAAACTATCATTCCACTTTGAACCTTCAAAACTTGTACCCTTATTGAGAAATGTTCATAAAAATGTTCCAACCCATAAAACAAACGAGAAATACTCTACCGCATTATGGGACTACATGGATACATGGTGGGAAACAGACAGAGAAGCTATTCGACAGGATTACATAGACCTAGCTTCTCTTATTCCTTTATCTGCTAGGTATAACTATATCTACACAATATGCGGATTTGAGTGGGATAG
Source organism: Thiovulum sp. ES (assembly GCA_000276965.1). Lineage (NCBI taxonomy): Bacteria > Pseudomonadati > Campylobacterota > Epsilonproteobacteria > Campylobacterales > Sulfurimonadaceae > Thiovulum > Thiovulum sp. ES. The sequence continues at coordinate 8,012 of AKKQ01000037.1, forward strand.
CATGTTCATGTCTCACAAAGATATTCAAGATGTCTTCAAGAAAATTGAATACGAAGACGAGTTAGAAGAATACGACGAGTTAGACGAAGACGATCTTTTGTAACCTCCTTTCTCTAAATGCCTTAAACATACTTCTTAAGGCATTTCTATATCTACTCCTCAACACTATTTGTCTCAGAGACTTCTATATCTCAGATAGATAATTATACCTAAAATTAATTCTATTAAGCTCATTTCAATTCTAGAGAGTCTCAGAGATATACCAGTTATTAGGTTGATGGTATTTTTTAGAAATTAGATAAAAGGTTTCTAATATGGACTATAAACCCACAGACCACACTGTCTCAGAAAAAACTATGTCTAAAATAAATAAAAATCTAGCTACCCTCCAAAATGCAGGAGTTCTATTTGTTAGACATACATTATACCAAGTAAAAGTAGAAAACATAAACTTCTACTTAAACAGTGAGAAATACCACTATGATGGACATCCTTCTATGGGAAAGAGCATCGAGGAGTTCCTCTTTTTAGTCTCCCTCGAAAAACCTCATCTAGTCATTTCTCCATCAGTTCCTTTCTAAAGGTAAGACATGATAGACTTAAACAGATATTTGAAAATGTCAGAAATTGACAGAGACATGACAGAATACTTTAACGAAATCGCTAATTCAGTAGTAATTAACGGAGTGGAAACCTCTTCTTCAATCAAGAATCCAGGAAAAGGTAAATACGAGTCAAGCGGTTCAACTATTGAACTGAACTACTCAGTAATACAAAACTCAAAACATTCTTTGCAGGAAGTTCATGTTATCGTAAATCTTATGAAGAATTGTCTTCTATCCACGGATTTATACATATCAAATCAAATCGATGGAACTACTTACAAGAAAACAATCATTCGGCACTGTAAAAGAGCAGTCGGAGTTATGAAAACTCTTATTGACTCTTAACTCAATAATAAACTTATCATTATAATTGTATCTACATCTTATAGTGATTTTTCCTATAATAACTAAACATATAAAGGATATAAATTGGCTAAAGTCAGCCCTTTTAAGGTAAAACACATTCGTTCTAAATTTAAAGAACAGATGTCCAAAGTCTTAAACTTAATGCTTCAACAGAAAGAACAAATGTTGAAACTAGACAACCAAATTAAATCTCTCACAGAGAATTTCTTCCGCTCAGAATACAGTTCAACAGCAGTTTCTAAATATGCTGATACAACAATCACACAATTAGAAGCTATGCGATTCACTCATACAGCAATTGCAAAATGTCAGGCTCTACTAGGAACATACAGACTATTTGTTTATCCTAAAGCTGTGGAGATACATAATGACAGTAGAGTGCTTTACGATACTTTATACATAACCTTTATGAACGATGACGATGTCGTAGAAACTTACACAGCGAACACAGATAAAGTCAGAGAAGTCGAATTCCAGATGCTAGAAATTGATAAACATTTCATGAAAATAAAATCTCTACACGAGGAAATTCAGTCATACGGTAAGTTCGCAGAAGAACAACAATTCTCTCTAAATCGTATAGATACAATGATACGGTCAGTGGAAAACATGAGAAACAGCGAAATGTTCTCAGACACAACCAACAGTAACGGAGACGGACTAGAAATTGATAACCTACAAAATAACCTTGACCTAGAGAACACCTCATCTAGTCTCAACTCTGCAAAATCCTCTATGCCTTTTTCAAACAACCCTGACATTAACCTCTCTGAAGATACTGATAACTCCATAGACTTAGATGATGAACTTCCTCCAGTAGTTACTAAAACGAAAAAGAAAGTCATCAAAGACGAAGACCTTTATGACGACTCAGATCTAATTGATTTAGACGACTTTGACGACTTTGACGAATTAAGATTTTAACATGGACATTACATTAGATTCCTATGAAGAATTAGACACTATCTTAGACGATATGTCTAATTCTTCAACAGACATCTTAAACAGACCTCCCACACTGGTAGAGTTCGTTACAGAGCATTTAAGAAACGGAAACGACCTATTTGTTACAGGAGGCGCAGGTGTAGGTAAATCCTACCTTGTTAAACGAATAACAGAACAGTTTAATTCTGTGATTACAACCTCATCGACAGGAACTTCTGCTAATGCTATTGGAGGCGATACTATTCATAGAGTTCTAAAACTTAAAATTGCTTCTAACATCTCAGAACTGAAAAGGCAGGACGAATACGAGATACAACAAAAAATGAAAAAAGGCTTGTCCAGAAGTACTGCTGAACAGAAACATCTAGGCTTTGTAACCTCCTTACTCCAAAAAGCAGAACTATTGATTATTGACGAAATATCTATGATCAGTAAGGAACTATTTGACATGATATTCTACAGATTAGACAATCTGACATATAACACCCGCCCATCTTTACTTATCACAGGAGACTACTATCAACTACCTCCTGTAAAATCTGATAGCTATGCTTTTCAATCTAGACATTGGAACTTTCCAACTATTGAACTAACAGAGCCTAAACGGACGGATAATTCTACTTTTTATAAGGTTATGCGGAACATTAGGCTAGGCAAGAAACATACTAAGATTGATACATACATGGAAAGATTTAAGACATGCGATTTCAATTCAACACCTGTAAGACTATTTGCCACTAATAAAGAGTCAGAGGCATTAAACAAACAGGAATTAGCTAGACTAAAAACAAAACCTATCAAGTCTGTCATGGAAATAATAGTTACTTCTACTTCTTTACCCGACATAATGATAAATTCTATCTTATCAGAGTTTTCAGTACAAGAAACCTTTGTATTTAAAGCCGGTGCGAGAGTCATGTTTCTAGTAAATAATACAGACTTACCATCTTATAATGGGGAGCTAGGAACAATTTTAGCTATTCAGAAAATAGATTATGAAGACCCAGATACGGGGGAAAAGAAGAAAGCCACAGTACTCGAGGTTCAGAAAGATAACGGTCAGAAAGTTCTTGTAGGGAGACACAAATTTGTTAAATCTCAGGTAAGTATCTCAGGCGGACTTGTGAGCATGAACACAGTCTTAGAAGCTAAGCAATACCCTCTTAAAGTGGCTTATGCTCTAAATGTGCATAAATCTCAGGGAATGTCTATACCTACTCTCGAGGTAGATTGTAAGAAATTCTTTGAAAACTCCCAACTATATGTTGCTCTGTCGAGAAGCTCTAATCCTCAACAATTGAAAGTCAATAACTACTCCCGTAGTTTTATCCGTGTTGATAGAAAGGTCTCAACCTTTTACGATAGCTTAAACATAATTGACATCTCGTCTTATAAGTTTTAAAATTCAGTCGTTTCTCCTTTTTTAGACTGCCTGCTGAGCAGTCTTTTATCTTATATATCTACTCCTCAACACTATTTGTCTCAGAGACTTCTATATCTCAGATAGATAATTATACCTAAAATTAATTATATTAAGCTCATTTCAATTCTAGAGAGTCTCAGAGATATATCGGAAATATACTAAGTTGTATATTTAATTAGAAAGTTGAAAGACATATTGTCTAAAAGTTTCTAAAAGCAAACCGACATTGTGCGGATACATATAATCATTTTACTAAAGGTAAAAACATGTCTCGTAATTTTGACGACTTTGAAGATATTGACGAAATTCAAGTATCTGACTCTAAGCTTCCTGAATACAAGGTAAAAGCTGACACAATCGATTTAATTGGTTTTCCATTATTGCACCCAAAAACAGGTAAAGCTGTTTTCAAGCGAGTAAAACGGTTCAGACATAACGACGGTGAAAGATGGCATAAGTTTCAAGCTCCTACTGAAACAGAATTTTTAAAAGAAGTCATTCAGGAGATAGGCGAACCAGAGGAACGATTTGTTACTGTTGTCATTAAATACGAAACAGATAAACAAGGAAATCTTAAAAAGCCAATCACAGGTGAAATTCTTACAATCTTATTATCTCCAACACAGATGATAAATCTTAAGAAACTGTCCAAAGTTAAAAGCCTCTCTAAGAACGACTTGCAGGTTAGTAGCACAAATCCAGACTTTCAATCAAAAGACTTCACACCTACAAATAGAGCAATCTGGGACTTATTGAAAAAAGACGGAAAGACTCCTTATCTAACTAAGCAAGATGTCTTGAGTGCAGACTTAGAAGACGAGGAGGATAGCGACTCTTCAAGTCCTTGGACTAGAGACGAGGTAATTGAGGAGGCTTGGCAGTTGGCGGACAGAGGCATGGACAAAATTGTAGCTGACAGATATGCTGACAGAAAAATCAGGGAAGTTCTTGGTCTAGAAGACGAGTTAGAACACGGTTCAGTAACAATAGATGACGAGCTAGACTCAGACCTAGAAGTCGAAATTGACGACTCAGAGGAAAATAAACCTTACTAGATAACTGAAAAGTTATAACTTATTCACAATACAACACATTTCAATCATCAAACAGAAATCCACATCTGTTTGATGTAAATTCGTAATAACATCCTAACGGTGTATTTTAAAAAGAAGGCAAAACTATGTCAGGTTCAGTGAGTAAAAGAAAAGGCAGTTCTTTTGAACGAGAGGTAGCCAAGTTGCTGTCAGAACTAACAGGAAAACATTATCAGAGAACAGCCCATAGTGGAGCTTTCACAGGTAGGTCTAATTCTTACAGAGCTTCAAAAATGGATACTAGACAGGCTCAGGTGTTTCTAGGAGACATTACTCCTCCAGAAAACTACAACTTAGTAATCGAGTGTAAGAACTATGCTTACGAGAATTTTGCCTCTAAGTTTCACGGAGTGATGTCAGGAGAGAACTTAAAACTAGATACATGGCTATCAGAATTAAGAGCAGATGCAGACATAAATAAGTCAGGAGAATTGCTACCACACTTATTATTCTTTAAGATAACTGGTGTAGCTAAGACTTATTTTGCAATGCCTTCTTCAATTTGCTCAGACAAAGACCTCTTGGAAATCTTAAACAGAGACTCTCTAATATCTTATGCTTATACTAATTATGGTTACATAGATGAGGCTAAAAACGAGCTAGAGGAATATTATAAGATATTTGACATAGCTTATCTGGAAGATTTTGTATCTTTAATTGAAGAAAAATCTTACATAGGAGGTTAGAATTGTTCTATAATTTTGAAGAAGCAGTCTTTAAGCAGTTGGAAAAAGAGGATCATTTAGACGAATTAAAGATTTCTAGTATTAATCAGACTGCTTATCATATTTTTGCAAATCAGGGAACAGTAAAGATAGGTGTAGAAGCAGAGTTTGTAACATTTACTGGGAAGCTGTCTAAAAATCAAGAAGATTATATAACTAAACAGACAGATTATCATGGTAATAGGTGGGAGATAGATTGGATACCAAAGAAAAAGAATGCTGAGGGTAAATGGAAAACTCTTAAACCTCATCAATTGATAGTTACGGAAGAAACAGTGTTAGATAATGAGATAGAGTTTATTACATCTCCTTTAACCTTTAATGAAGTAATTTATTTCTTTTCACTGCTCACATCTCTATCTAAGCTTAAAGGTAGAGACACATTTTACACACAGCAAAAGACAGGATTACATTTGAATATGTCTTTTACAGATAAGAACTTATCTTTAATTTCTAAAAAGCCTTTATCAGTAATTGAGTTTTTAGTGAGAATAAAGTCAGAAGAGACCTTAAAGTTAAGAGAGCCTCATGATTTAACAAAAGTAATTGTAAGGAATGCCGCAATTCAAGGTTTATTGAGAAATGATATTCGGTTTCTGGAAAGAGGGGTTACAATAACTGTTTCAGAGTTAAATGAAGATATTGTAGAAATTCTATCTCAACAATATTCTTCAGAGTTTTCTAGGCTTAAGAATTTGAAAGCATGGAATGTGAATTTCGGGCATATATCAAAAGATACTGCTAAGGAGAAGAATTCCTATATTGAAATACGGGAGTTAGGAGGCTTACACTACCATTCCTCTAAGAATATAAGAATAGTCGTTGAAAGGATGAATACCTTTATAGGGGTTTTATACGATACCATAATTGAAGATAGGGTCGTAACAGCCGATGAGTTAAGAGTGTCTTTAAAATACATGGAGAGTCAATCAAGAATAGGAAGACCTGTTCATGCTTCAGATTTTGAAGAGGCTGAGAGACTAGAAATAGAAGCTATTAAGAAAGGTGATTATGCTATCAGAAGCAATAAAAGAGATAACTAAAAAGGTCAGTAAAAGTAACGACCTTATCATTTATGACCCAGAAAGAGAGGTAGAGTCATGTTCCACAGGTTCATTAGTCTTAGACAGTGTAACAGGGAAAGGCGGAATGCTTATTCGTGGTAGAATTACTGAGCTGTTCGGTCCAGAAAGCTCAGGAAAAACAACAGTAGCACTTCAATCAGTAGTAGAAGCTCAGAAAAAAGGCTGGGTAGGAGTCTTTATAGATACAGAACAGACTTTTGACTACAACTATGCTTCAACATTAGGTATAACTTTAGATGACGAAGACAAGTTTGTCGTATTACAACCTAATACATACGAGGAAACCGCAGCGGTATTAAAGATTATCTATTCTAAAGTGAAACAGCTAGATTACATAATCTTAGACTCAATAGCTATGACTAAGCCGAAAGACCTCATCACAGGAGAGAATAAACAGTTAGGGCAACATGCTTCTTCAGTTCAGACATTATTCATGTATTTGAATAACATATTCTGTAAGAAGTTCAACACAGCAGTTTTAGCTATAAACCAATTGAGACGGTCTCCAAATTTAAGTAGTCCTTACCAAGCTAAAGCAATGAATGATTTCTCTAAAGGAGTCGGGAGCGGATATTCACAGGACAGCACAGTAACAACTACTGGAGGACAGGCATATAGATATATCATGTCTATGAGATTTATGTTAGAGCCAACCAAAAGGCATAGAGATGACGAAAAGAACGATTTGGGTAACTGGGTTCGATGTACAGCTGTGAAGAATAAACTAGCACCTCCTTACACAAGGGCTGAATTTACAATAACCTTTGGAAAAGGAATTGATGATTTTATGTCTATCGTTGAGAAACTGAAAGAGGCAGAATACATCTACTATCAAAATCCTAAGTGGGTGCTAACAGACGATAACGATACAGTTGTTTATGGTGAAAAAAATCAAGAAGACTTTCTAAACACTTTAAAGAACTCTTCTAAATACTATGGCTTTATGAAAGAGGTATTTAACGAGCTGATTGAAGAGGAAAGAAAAGGCTTTAATGAGGACTTAGACGAAGATGACTTAGAAGTTGAAGAGGACGAATTAGAAGAGTTCGAGTAAGCCCTCTTTATACCTAGTTATATAGTATATCTTATATATTAAAATATAAAGGCTAACTATGTCCTCAAAAAAGAAATCATTACTTAAAAGAGACGATGAAGTCTCTAAAGAACGGTTCAGAGATTTCCAGAAAGACTTGTCAGAATTAGTTGTCTTAAAAGACCTCTTACCACAGAATTCTAGAATGTCATTTTCTTTCGAGATTGATTATTCTGAGAAACTGGAGCTTGTGCAGGAAGACCCAGTTTCTGTCTTTTCTTACAAACTAAAACCAGTAAAAGATACTTTTAACTCTCAATACATCTCAGGATTTGAGGATGATTTATACTATTCTATAACTAACGGAAGAGATCTATTGCTAGGAGATAGACTATACAGTCTAAATTCGGTAAATTTCTTTGCTGTCCAAGTTGAACAAGCTATCGAAGAGGGTTTAAGCGAGATGAAATCTAACTACAATATTTCCATTATTCCTGAATTCTCTGTATTAGTAACAGACCCAACTGACTTACGAAATCTAAAATTGTCTCTCAAACTACAGATAAGTGCAAGGTAACCTGATGTTTTCTCCTTTAATAAAGTCTATTCTATCTCATCTATCATCCTCAGTAATTCTTGCAGAGATACAAAACTATTGTATAAGAAATTCTAACGAATTTGACTTAACAAACATCTCTTTTCTTCCTTTAAATGACTACTCTTTCAAGATACAGATATACAACTGGGTAGGAACATTATCATACCACGAAGCTATTGAAAAACCAGACAAACTTCTGTCTTTTATATACGATAAGCATTTAGTATTTAAAGAGCAATACGAACAAGAGAACCTCTCAGATATACCAAAATCTGATAAAGATATACAGACAGAACTGGCACTACAATTAGTTAATGTAGAGGACGAGGCTATGATATCTAATATACTTGGTAGAGACTTATCTAAATTAAGACAGATAATGGACACTTCTCATTTATTCTCAATATTAGACTTAGACACTCTCTCTGTATTAGAAGATATAAGCAAGAGACCTACTACACGTTATTGGGAATAATAGCTTCATAGATTGTATATATTGAAAAATAGATAGGAGAGCTGTGCTACTTAAAATAAAAAACTTTCAATCTATATCTAATGCAGTATTAGATTTATCAGGTTTTACGGTTATTGAGGGTAAAACGGATACAGGCAAGAGTGCTGTTCGTAGAGCCTTAGAGCTATTGTTATACAATCAGTGGGATAAGTCTGATATAACTAAGGGTGCTTCTGATACAGAAGTAACTTTAGTTATTGATGACAGGAACATTATTTCTATTAGAAAACCGTCTAATACCTATATAACTGTTATTGATGGCATAAAAAAGGTTCATAATAAGATTGGTAAGTCAGTTCCAGACGATATACGAGCTTTAGGCTTTAAGTGGTTAGAAACTAACATTTACTCTTATAATCTACATGTGAGCAGACAGCCTGTAAATGAGCCGTTATTCATGACCTCTTTCTCCGATAAAGAGATAACTCAGATATTCTCATCTATCTTCAAAGTTGATAACTATGACTATGCTAATACTTTAGTGAAGCGAGACATTAGAGAAAACGAGTCAAGACTTAATTTTCTAACAGAACAGATTGTCTCTAAGAAATCAAAGCTTGACAGTGTCTCTAAGGAGTTACAGAGTGTTAAAAATGCATATGATAAATTAATGGTGCTAGAAGAGAAAGTATCACTAATTGACTCCTATGGGGTGTCAGCAAGGTCTCTGGAAGATAGTCAAGTAAAATTATCAGTTACAAAAACTAACTTGAAAACAGTCTTTAAAGTATTGACACTTTTCAACTATTTAACAAGGAAAAGTTCTTTAGAAACTGTAAATAACAGAGTAACTATGTTGGATAATAAGCTTTCAGAGTTTGATAAATTCAGAGAAACTTATAATATCAGTCTAGCTCTTTATAATCTATTTAACAATCATAAAAATATTGATAGCTTCACGGAGAGACACTCTACTATCATTGTTAAGAAGAAAGAGGTCTCTCAACTAATATCTTATATATATTCATTAGACACTTATCTAAACATTAAAAGCATTTCATCTAAACTAAATAAAGTTGATACAAGATTAAATAAGCTGAAATCTATCCAAGATAAGCTCACTAACTACTTGGAATACAATAGCTTATTGGACTTAAAACAAGACTCAACCTCTAAATTATCTAATTGCCTAAACAGAGTAATATATACTGAGTCTGAAATAGATTCAGTAGCTATATGTCCTACCTGCAACCAACCTCTATTAGGAGATACTAAATGTTCCAAGCAGTAACCATAAAAGACCCTCACTTTAGATTCGGATTTGACAAACCTATCGGAAGAACTGATACCTTCTTCAAGGACATAAAAACTAAGCTAGACTTTATAATTGATTATGGATCTGAGCAAGGAATCGATACTTTAATTACAACAGGCGATGTCTTTGACATAAAAGCTACCTCCAGATACGATTTATCTAAGATAAATAAAAATCTATCTATCATGGATAGTCTGACAGACCAGTTCTTCTTCTGGCTGTCTATTTCAGGCAATCATGACCTACCTTTCTCTTCAATTGACAACAAAGCAGAGTCATTTTATTTTTATGCTATAACTAACGGTATAATTGAAGACATAGCTTTTAAGTCCTACACAGACAGAAATGTTACAGTATATGGACTAGACTTCACCTCAGACTTATTTGAACTTAAAAACTATATGGCTAAGATTAATAAAGACTCAAAGAAACTAAAAGATTTAGACCTTACCAAAACTAAGAGAACTATTCTAGTAATTCATGAACATGTAATTCCTGACGGATATGCCTTTAAGTTTGGTCATCACCTGCTATACTCTGAGATAGCTAGTCTAATCCCAGATATTGATATTCTAGTAGCAGGACATCTACACAAAGGATTTAAGACAGTTAAACAGAACAATACATGGATAGTTAATCCTTGGTCATTCACTAGACTAGCTAGAAATTATTATTCTCTAAACGATGAGCATATTCCTCAGTTCAGTCATATCAAAATTACAGAGTCAGGAGACATATCTATACAAGATATTGACATCCCTCATAAATCCTATAAAGAGGCTTTCATAGAAGAGGACTTAGACAGAATTCTTGAAAGAGATACCTCTATCACAGAATTCACCTCATCTCTATCTTCTTTCTACATTGATAACAATCTGACTGAAATAGCTTCAGGGAAATTAAAAGCAAGAATTGAACATTATCTGGAATTGGCTGGGAATCTTAATTAAATCATAAGCTCTATCTACAC
>AKKQ01000038.1 GCA_000276965.1 Thiovulum sp. ES
AAAATTCTCTTTCTGGAAACAGAAGATATATCGAGAAAATAAATTACTATCGACACAAGAAAATTATCTTATGAAAGTTAATTATGATAGAGAGGAAAAAGCAAATGAGATTGGTCGGATTTCAAGAATCAACGGATACAAACCGTATCTTTTAACGGTCATGCCGACAACAAACAAAGATTTTGTAAAAGATGTTGTTGGGAGTTTGACAAAAAGAGCAATTCCGCATTTTGGCTCAATCGAATTAACAATAAGTAATATTCCGCACCTCCACTTAACAATTTATCTAAAATCTGAAGATGAAGCGAAAATTTTAGAAAAAGAGATTCCTGAAAAATTAAAAGAGACTGCTGAAAAAAATAAGTTGAAAAAACCATCTTTTGACTTGAGAAAAATTAAAAACGATGATGACAATAAAAATAAAGATATGCCACGGGGAAGCAAATATTCGATGAAAAGCTTTATTCCGCAAGGTTTGACTCTTTTGGAAAAAATGAGAAATGCTTATCGTAATTTTTCAATCAAGAACTATAATACAAAGAAAGATATAGGAGTTTTTAAATTCGCACGATTTTTTCAGGAACAAGAGGAACACAAATATCACGACATCTATTTTGAGAAAAAATCGATTTTTAAATATTACGGATTCAGAACACCTTTTATCGCTTCGAGATCAATTCCCGCAAAAAATATAAATGTAAATAGTGAAAAAGCAAAATTAAAACGACATCTTAAAAAATTAAAATCATTAAAAGAGCTTGATGGAGAAAAATTTGTTCTCGAAATTGCAGATGTGCCAAAAGCGAAACAGCTAAAAATTAGACAATATTTGTCTCGTCGAAAAGTTAAATTCTCTTGGAAAATAGAGTTTCTGCGGGGAACATCCGTCTTTAAAATTGCTATGAATATTGATAAGTTTTGGCAAAAGAGCCTTTTTGATACTCATCCAAAAGAGCTTTTAAAAATCAAAGAGATTTTAAAACATGATGCAAAAATTATAAGAGTCATTATAGGTGGATTCAAAAGATGGATTGCAAATATCCAAAAATCTCTGCGATCTTTACAGAAAAAAGACCCTGTTTTTATCGCAAATTACTCAAGAAAAGTCGAAAATCTTAAACAATATGCTCTCGATTTTCCAAAAATTTTTAAAATGGAGTGATTTCATGCAGAGTTTCACCGAAACTTAAATTTTTTTAAATCAATAATTATAATTTCTAGTTTTTTATTTTATGTTTATAACAGCGATAAGGTCGATATTTATCTTTATGCAAATTTTTTTGTCATTCCTGCTAAGCATGAGTTCTATTTGTCATTCCCGTGCTTGACACGGGAATCTTCACAATTTTTAGAAGATTGTCGGATCAAGTCCGACAATGACAATGAAAAGATACTTGAATCAAAATCATTTTTATTGTTATTTAAGTTTTCTATGGATACGATTTCACTAATAAAACTTATGAGATAATTTTTCATAAATTAAAATTTTTAGAATATCGATATTTCGGAATTTTAAAGATTAAAAAAAACTGAAATGTAGCTGAACTTTACAGAGTTTTAAAATGGAAACTTCGTAAAATGAGATATATTTTGGTGTTCCCATACCCCGCTGGGGATTATTGGAATCAAGGCTTTAGCCTTGCTAAACAAAAAAGTTGTAATTATTTTAATTACAAATACTCGTGTCATATTCGGGCATGATCTGAAAATCTTCTAAGAAAAGATTCCCGTGTGCATAGCGAGAATGACAAAATCAATTCACTCCTTAACCTTGTGTTAAAATTGTAATAGTTTAAAAACTATAATTTTAGATTTTTTCAATTGAATGAATAAGGAGAAAACATGGAAGTTAAATTTAGTCAAGAGCGGATTTTTTGGGGGAATATCAGTGAAGATATTTTAGGAACTGACTTGGAAAAAGATTTTTTTGAAGAGTTTGAAAATAGAAGTTACTCTCAATATATGACTTCAACAACAAATTTTACTGCGGGTCTTCATCTTTCGATGTGTGCGATTGATTTGAAGAGAGGCGATAAAGTTTTATGTGCAGTCAATTCAAACCCTGCAATTCCTGAAGTTGTAAGACATTTTGATGCTGAACCAATTTTTGTTGATACAGAAGATGGCTCATCTCAAATTGATTTACAAAAATTGAGGACTGCCATTAAAAAGAGTGAAGAGAGAAAATTAAAAGCAATTGTTATTTCTCATATTGGCGGAGAGATGGCCGATCTTCAACAAGTCAAAAAAATCATAGGCAAGAGACCCATTTATCTAATTGAAGATGGAACTGGAACAATTGGATTAGATCGTAGTGAAATTGATAATATTGCTGATGTTAAAGTTTTCTCTTTTGATAATTCTGTTTCTGAAATGGGTGTTTTTGCAACTGACACAGCGAAAATTTTTGAAAAAGCTGAACTTCTTATGAATCATGGAATTGTTTATAATTCAGAAATTGAAATCAAAGATTATATTTACGATGTTATCGATACTGGTTGCCAATATCGAGCATCAAAAATTGATCTTTTCATGGCAATTCACCAACTTCAACATATTGATAATGATTTAGAAATTCGTAGAAATATTGCAAAAGACTATTTTAAAGGTCTTGATGGTCTGCGAAAAATATCTATTCAAAAACCAAATTTATCTCATTCTTACAAAAATATGATTATTAGAGTTGATAAAAATCGAGACGGTTTTGCCGAAGAACTCTATAAAAGAGGAATTGAAACAAGACTTTTAAATACTCCACTTCACCTATTTTCATACTATAAAAATAAGTATGAATTAGGAATTAGTGCTTTTCCAAATGCCTTGCTCGATTATCAGCAAATTCTTTTTATTCCAATGCACATCTTTTTAAAAGAGGAAGAGATTGATCATGTTATTGATAGCATTACTGAGCTAACAAAAAAGATGGTTTAATAATTTTTGTCGGAAAAAAGTCCGACAAGTGATTTAAAGAAGATTTTTCATTTCACGAATCGCATTTTCCAAACCGACAAAAACAGAACGAGCAATTATAGATTGACCGATATTAAACTCTTCGATTTCAGAAATGCAAGAGAGGAGTTCTAAATTTTGATAATTTAAACCGTGTCCTCCCGCGACTTTTAGATGGAGGCTTTTTGAGAGTTTTGCACTCTCTTCGATTTTCATAATTTCAGAATTTAGAGCATTCTCTAAATCTTTTCGACTTTTTGGAAGAGAATCTATTTTGTGATGACTCTGTTGCAAATTTCCATAGAGTCCCGCAAAAAGATTTGCAAAAGCTCCAGTATGCAACTCAACCCACTCAACACCTAAATCTTTTGAGAGCTTTACACTATTTTCATCTGGATCAATAAAAAGCGAAACTTCGATCTCCTCTTCCTGTAACTCACCAACTACTTTTGAAAGCTTCTCAAAATTATGAACCAAATCCAAACCGCCCTCGGTTGTAACTTCTTCCCGCTTTTCAGGAACAATTGTTACTCGATGAGGTCTCAATTTTTTTGCAATTTCAACAATTTCTCCTGCAGTCGCCATTTCCAAATTTAGGGGTAAATTTGAGTGCTTCGCAATTTCAAAAACATCCGAATCGACAATATGCCGACGATCTTCTCGCAAATGAATTGTGATTTGGTCGCCTCCTGATCTTTCAACAATTGAAACAGCATCAAGAATTTGCGGAGAATTCACCCGCCGAGCCTCTCGTAAAACAGCTATATGATCAATATTTACACCAAGTTTTTTTCTCATTTTAATGCCTTTTCAAAGAATTTTTGTAGTTTTTCAATTGTGTTCTGGAGAACTTTTGTATCTTTGCCCTCAAGAAGAACACGAAGAAGATTTTCAGTTCCAGAATATCGGATTAAGTGTCGCATTCCATTTTTTTCGACCTCATCGATAATATCTTTTAAACCCGCAATTTCTCCAAGTGGAATTTTTTTTCCAACTGGTAGATTTTTTAGAATTTGCGGATATAGTTGGAATGGTCTCAAAATTTCTGAAGCAGATCTTTTTTTAGAAATCATATAAGCTAGAACTTGCAAAGCAGTTGTTAGACCGTCTCCAGTTTTTGCGAATTCACTAACAACAATGTGTCCGCTCTGTTCTCCACCAAAAGAGAGATTTTCAGTTCTCATTTTTTCAAGCACATACTTATCTCCAACTTTTACACGGTGCAGAGTAATTTTACTGCTTTTTAAAAACTCCTCAAGTCCTAAATTACTCATAACAGTCGCAACAACTCCATTTCCTTTTAATTTTCCACTCTCTTTTAGAAAAATTGCCAAAGCACCGATGAGGTGATCTCCATTTACAACTTCACCCTGTTCATCAACAACAACTAGCCGATCCGCATCCCCATCAAGTGCAACTCCTAAATCTGCCCGAAATCGAATCACCTCTTTTGATAAATTATTTGGATGTAAAGCCCCGCAATTCTCATTTATATTTTTCCCGTTTGGAGTCCTGTTTATTGTTATAACTTCTGCACCAAGCTCCTCAAAAACTGTTGGTCCAACTTTGTATCCAGCCCCATTTGCCGTATCAAGAACAATTCTTAAACCTGTCAAAGTTATTCTTTTTGGAAAAGAGTGTTTTAAATGCACGATATATCTACCAATCGCATCTTCAATTCTTTTTGATGATCCAACTTTATCACCAGTCTGTTGAGATGCTTCTAAAAGATCATCATTTCGATAAATATCTTCAATTTCAGCTTCAAGCTTTTCAGAAAGTTTATTTCCGTGTGAGTCAAAAAATTTAATTCCGTTGTCCGCAAAATGATTGTGTGAAGCACTTATCATAATTCCCGCATCACATCTCATATCTTCAGTTAAAAAAGCGACTGCTGGAGTAGGCATTGGTCCAACTTGAATTACATCGTAGCCAACCGCAGTCAAACCGCTAACAATCGCATCTTCAATCATGTATCCGCTAAGTCGTGTATCTTTTCCGATAAGAATTTTTCCCGTTCGACCATCTCTCTTAAAAAAGATTCCCGCACTCATTGCAATTTTAAGAGCTTTCATTGCCGATAATTCAGTTCCCGCTTTTCCACGAACTCCATCAGTTCCAAAAAGTTTTTCCAAATAAATTCCTTTTTATCGAAAAATATCGCTGAAAACCCCCACCTCAAAACGAAGTTTCTTTAGTAAAATCCGTAGAGGATTTAGGTGGTGGGATGAAAACGAAGTTTCTCTAAAGCGATACTTTAATTTTTTTGTATAATCGTATCATGAAAAATAGATCGGTAACACTGGGGTTTAAATATCGAATTTATCCAAATGAGATACAGAAAGAATTATTAAATCATCAAATGTTCATTTCAAATCAAGCCTATAATATTTGTGTAAATTTAAAGCAGAAAGAGTGGGAAGCAAACAAAGATTTAGAGAAGAATAAACGAAAATATTTAAAAGCTATTGAATTGGATTCAATTGTAAAAAAGCAATCAAGCAAAACTTGTAATAAATGTGGATTTGTAAAAAGAGATTTGACATTAAAAGATCGTGTTTTTGAGTGTTCAGAATGTGGATATTCCGAACATCGAGATATTAATGCTTCAAAAAATATTTTGAAAAGGTCTCGAGTCTTTTGAGTTGGGAAACAGCTCTTCGACTAAAAAAAGAAAAGCTTAGCAAATTCTGTAAGCATTAGCGATAAGGTTAGCTAAGAAGCCCCAACTTCAAAAAATCCGTAGAGGATTTTTAAGTGGTGGGTATTTCACTTAAGAATCGTCAAAAAAATCTGAAACCATAATTTCTGCATTTTAAAATGTTATTTTCTCTATTGATTCTATAATTCTTTAAAAATAGGATTTCTTATGAGAAGTGATGAAGTCAAAAAGGGTTGGGATCGAACACCTCATCGATCTCTTTTTCGAGCTACGGGTTTAAAAGATGAAGATTTTGAAAAACCATTTATTGGAGTTGCAAACAGTTTTATCGAAATTATTCCAGGGCATTTTTTCTTAAACAAATATTCGGAAATTGTGAAAGATGAAATCAAGAAAAACGGCTGTGTTCCTTTTGAATTCAATACAATTGGTGTTGATGACGGAATTGCAATGGGACACGATGGAATGCTTTACTCTCTTCCAAGTCGGGAAATTATCGCAAACTCTATGGAAACAGTAATGAATGCACACAAACTTGATGCGATGATTGCTCTACCAAACTGCGACAAAATCGTCCCTGGAATGATCATGGGTGCTTTAAGAATCAATGTGCCGACTGTTTTTGTTTCTGGTGGTCCAATGAGAAAAGGGCATAAAAAAGATGGAACTCCTATCGATTTAGCTACTGCTTTTGAGGCTGTTGGAAAATTTGGAAAAGGCGAAATGGGTGAAGAGGAACTCTATGATATTGAGTGTAATTCATGTCCATCTGGTGGTAGCTGTTCGGGAATGTTCACGGCAAACTCTATGAATACTCTTTCTGAAGCTCTTGGAATTGCACTTTCAGGAAATGGAACAATTTTAGCTCTAACTCCTGAGCGAGAAGAACTTTTACGAAAAGCATCAAAAAGAATTTGTGATATTGCAAAAGATGACAAACTCCGAGAAGATTTCAAAATGCGAAATATCGTAAATGAGAAAGCGATTAAAAATGCTTTTGTAGTTGATATGGCGATGGGTGGAAGTTCAAATACTGTTCTTCACATGTTAGCAATTGCTCGAGAGGCTGGAGTTGATTTCAATTTGTCAGACATCAATGGAATTTCCAAATCAATTTCGCATATTGCAAAAATTTCACCGAGTCTTTCAACTGTTCATATGGAAGATATAAATCGGGCTGGTGGAGTAAATGCGGTAATTCATGAAATTGCAAAACGGGACTCTGAATTCTTAGATTTAAACAGCTTGACAATCACAGGCGAAACTATGGGCGAAAGAGTTGCGGGTGCTGAAATTCTTGATAAAGAGATTATTCACCCAATTACAAATCCATATTCTCAAGTTGGTGGATTAGCAATTCTTTACGGAAATCTTGCAAAAGAGGGTGCTGTTGTTAAAACTGCTGGAATTATGCCGAGTATGAGACAATTCACAGGAAAAGCGATCTGTTTTGACTCACAAGATGAAGCTCTTGAAGGTATCAAATCTGGAAAAGTGAAAGCTGGACATGTTGTTGTTATTCGATATGAAGGACCAAGAGGTGGGCCAGGAATGCAAGAGATGCTTTCTCCAACAAGTTTAATTGCGGGAATGGGACTTGGTGAAAGTGTCGCACTTATTACTGATGGTCGTTTTTCTGGTGCTACTCGTGGAGCTTCAATTGGACATGTTTCTCCTGAAGCTGGTGAAGGTGGAGTTATTGGTCTTCTTCAAAATGATGACCTCATCGAAATTGATGTTGATAAATATCTTCTTGAAGTAAAACTTAGCGATGAGGTTCTACAAGAACGAAAGAAATCTTTTGTTCCAAAAAAGAAGAAGTTGAAATCAAAATGGTTGGCTCAATATAGAAGCCTCGTTACAAATGCAAGTAATGGAGCAATTTTAGAAGCTGATTTAGGATAGGCAAAAAACTATTTTAAAGTTTTAATTCCAAATTTTCTAGTTTCTCTTTTTCACCAGAGACTAGAAAATTTCCGCCCTCGTTTCCAAAGACCTCATCGATAATTTGCAACTCCAATTTTTCGATTTGGTATTTGAAACGAGAAATATCTTTGTAGAGAATCTGAAAATTTTTTTGTAAAAGTTTTTTTCTTTCAGAGAGTTCTGAAATAGAGATAACACCATTTACAGAAGAAGAGTAAGCACGAACAAGTCCGCCTGTTCCCAATTTAGTTCCACCAAAATATCTCACAATTATCACTCCAATATCGATGAGGTCAGACCCTTGTAAAACTGCTAAGGAGGGTTTCCCTGAAGTTCCTTTTGGCTCTCCATCATCGCTACTGCCTTCGACAATTTGCTCAAACTCATTTAAATATCGAAAAGCTGTAACAAAATGTCTAGCTTTTGGATTTTCACTTTTGAGTCTCTCTAAGATATTTTTAAAATTTCCGTGTGGAAAAATGTGTGCAATAAATTTAGACCGCTTCTCTTCAAATGTAAATGTAAATTCTCTCTCAACTGTTACCAAAAATTATCCTAAAAATCCGTTTTTTTGCAATCTATTATAGAGGTAATTGATTTCATTTTCCTGCAAGTTTTCAACTCTGAAAAAACTTCGGATCTGATTTTTAGCTCCCTCTTCTCTTTTAGAAATAGGCTGGGCTGTTGAATTCAAGAAATTTGCATATTTTTGATAAAACTGATTTAACATCTTACTTCTATCAGCTTGTTTTTCTTTTTCAACTTTTGGAGGAGTCGTTTTAGTTGTAGTTTCTGTTTTTGGTGAAAGAAATTGAAATCCTTCAACTCGACGAACTTTTCGCCCATATTTCTTTTTAAGATAATTAACAGCAAAATCAAATCCACGGTCTTTTGAAAGAACATAGAATTCGACATTTGGTTCTTCTGTTTTATGTAAAACTCCCATTTCAACAGAAAGACTAAAATCAAGAGCATTTTCGCCAATTGATGTAACAGGAATAATTTCAAGTTTGTTGTATTCCAAAATACTTTGAAGGAGTTCAATAGAGATATTTTTCTGTTTTGCTCCAGTGAAAAGATAGAATTTGATATCTAAATTTTCAACTTTTGGAACAGAAAAATCGTGAATGTTTTCAAAATCTATTAAAACAGCGATCCTTTTCCTTTCCATAGAATTTACCTTAAAATTTATTTAAACTTCATTTTGAAGTAGGGGTATATTCTACCGAAAGTAGCTTTTAAATAAATTCTGTTACAACTTTTGTGATGAAATATCCGCCGACAAGTAGCCAGATAAACATAATTCCTGCTGTGTAAATTGGTCGCAAACCGACATCTTTAAATTTAGCAATATTCGTTTCCATACCAAGAGCAGTCATTGCCATTGTTAGAAGAAAAACATCAATTTGATTTATATAATCAACAGCAATTGCGGGAATAATATTTAGTGAATTTACACCACTCATTGCAATAAATCCGACTGCAAACCAAGGAATTACAATCTTGTTTTTTTCTGAAACATCCGATGATGTGAAAAATTTGGCAAGAGTAAATCCGAGAATAAGTAGCATTGGAGCAATCAGCATGACTCGAGTCATTTTTACGATAACAGCATCATCTGCAACAACTCCGCCGTAAAGTCCGCCTACCGCAACAACCTGAGCCACTTCATGAATTGTCGCACCGATGTAAATTCCAAATTGAGCTGGGTCTAAATCTAAAATTCCTGAAGATTCGATGATCGGATAGAGAAACATTGAGATTGTTCCAAAAAACACGACTGTTGAGACTGCGACCGCACTTTTGTAAGGTTCTGCTTTTAAAACTGGTTCAGTCGCAAGAACTGCTGCCGCACCACAAACTGAACTTCCCGAAGCTGTTAGCATTGATGTATCTCGGTCAAGCTTGAAAATTTTTGTTCCAACAACTGTCCCAAGAATAAATGTCGAGATGACAATTAGTAGTGAAATTATAAATCCATCAAGACCAACTGAATAAATTGATTGAAAAGTGATGTGAAATCCATAAAGAACAATCGCACCTCGCAAAATCTTTTTTGCTGAAAAAACTGTTCCCTCTTTAAATTGAGTTTGAAAAGAGACTTTTGTTGAGTTTGCATAAATTATTCCAATCACAATTCCAATAACAAGCGGAGAAAAATGAAGTGAAGCAATTGCTGGAATGAATGAAATTAAGAATGCCAGAACTGAAAAAAATGATACGAGTATTATACCTTTTAGCAATGTTTTCCTTTATAAAAAATTATAATTGTTTTGTAGAAAAATTATAACAAAGAAAAAATACTTAAAATTACTTTAAGGAAACAATCTATTTAAACTTAAAAACAAAAATAGACATTTTATTTTAAGAAAACATGAATTTTAAAAAGTGTAACCCCGTGATTTACAACACTTTTTCCCGAAACTACGGCTTCAGTTTTAGAAGAATATTTCTTTGTAAAAAATACAATAATTTGTATTTATTGTAAAAAACTGAGTTTTATCCTTAAGAAGAATATTCTTTTTAAGTTTTAGAGAGTTTTTTCTATTTCTTAAATTTAAAATCTAGAAAATGCTCTTAAGAAATAGAAGAATAACTTGGTGTTTTATACGATTAAAATAGCATTTTTTTGCTTTAAAATATCTCATTTTACGGAGTTTAAGTTTAAATGCTGTTTTTAGAAGTTTAAAACAGCATTTAAGAAAAAAATAAATTTAAGTTTAAGGATTTAAATAACAATATTTTATGTTTTATTTAAGGAGTTTTGTTGAAAATTTAAATGAGAAAAAGACTCCACCATTTTCATTTGAAACAGAGATTTGACCCTGTAATTTTTCAACAATATGTTTTACAATTGAGAGACCAATTCCTTGAGAACCTTTTGTTGTAACAAAATAGTCAAACACTTTTTCAACAGGTTCAACTTTAATTCCTCCAGCATTATCTCGGTAATCAATTTGAACAAAGGCTTCGCAATCCCCTTCCATAACCTCTCCGCTAAGGTAGGTTTGGGAGGGGTCAAGAAGCCATGAGACGACAGTCTCATTATCTATGACAAACTTCCATAGATTTATTATCTCGGCACTGTTACTATTTTTATAGGAGAAAAAGAACAGGATAATAGATTCTTGGAGAGAATTAGAAAAATTTTAAAACCCTTGTCGGAAACGAAAAGGTTGCAGGTCGAGGCAAAAGTTCCTTTTCTTGCAGATAGAAGTCGTCAGACCTTATTATCATTAATTAGTCTAAGAAAAGTTGTTTAGCTGGTTCTAAACTTGCTTTTTTAGTCCGTATTTATGAAAAGCGAAGCCTATTCCATAGTTCGTAAGAATTTCGGAGAGGTAGATTTCACTATATAAATATTTTGATGAGGTCTCTTCAATAAAATTGTCAATATGAGTAGTAGGCTAAGTTTTCTTGATTGTGTAACCGATTCCTTGAACATTTACAATTGCATCTTCTATTCCGTCAATTTTAATCTTTTTCCGAACCCGATGTATCAAGTTTTTTACAGCCTGTTCGCTCTTGACTTCAAACTCATCAACTGAAATTGCAATCTCATCGGTGGAGACGACTGAGCCTATTTTAGCAACTAAGATTTCCAAAACAGCTAGTTCGCTCTTTGATAATTTAATCGGTTCATTGTTGATAAGTAATGTTTTTTCTTGTGTGTCGTAGAATGTTTTTTTGTTTATCATTATTTTGTCTTCTTGAATTCCATAATATCGATTCGCAAACTTTTTTAATAACTCCATTATCTCATTATATTCAATTGGCTTAACAAGATAATCTGTTAAATTCATTGGAATCATTTTTAAAAGTCTTTCTCTATCCGAGTAATTACTCATTACTGCAATTGGAATGCTGCTATCTATTTTACGAATATTCTCACAAAGCTCCTCACCATTCATCTCTGGCATAATGTAGTCTGTTAATACAAAATCTACTTTTCTATCTCGAAACTTTTTTAGTGCATCTTTCCCATTTTTTGCTGTAATTACATCTTTAAAAAATATAGAAAATATACTTTCCATACTTTTTAAAAGTTCATTATTATCATCTGCTATAAGAATATTGAATTCTTTAAACTCTTCCTCTATATTTTCAATCTTCAATCTTTTTAACTCCTATTTTCTAGAATTTTAACATCTTAGATGTAGGAAAATAGTTGAAAAAAATGTCTCTTTTCATCATCTATCTCTTCTATCTCATTTATCTTATATTGTAGCGGTTCTGTGCATTGTTTCGCAATTTCTAAGAAGCCTAAACCAGCACCTTTTTCATGTTTATGCACACCACTTTTTCGTCTCTCACGATATAGTTTTCTTATCTCAATTTTAGACAGCGAATTTACACTATCTATTTTATTTTTTAAAACTTCTCCCTCTTTAAAATCGATATAGTTTCCTGTTGCAACAAAATACTTTTTTCTATCTTGTGAGAAACCAACAACAGCAATTCCGCCTTTTTCCGAATTTTTTCCATGAGAATACTTAATTACATTCTGTATTTGCTCAGTTAAAACTGAAAAAATACTCAAGAAGACTCTCTCCTCTTTCTTGTTTATTGAAAAGTGTGCCTCTGTAACATTTCCGAGAGAGACAAGGACATCCTGTGAAAAAAATCCGTTAAAACTTAAAAAAACTCCATCTTTAAGAAGCAAGTTTCTAATTTCTGAAAGTTCTATCATATTTAAACTTTTTCTTTCACAAGTTCTCTAAATTCAAGCCTAAATTTAGCACCAATTGAATCAACACTGCTATAATTTAAAACTTCAATATGTCCATTAAGTTTCTCAATAATCATTCTTGTCATATACATTCCCATTCCTGTTCCTGTGCTTTTTGTAGTTATATTTGGTTCAAAAATATTTTGTAATATTTTTTGTGGAACTCCTCCAGCTGTATCAATATACTCTATTATGAATTTCTCATCTTCTTTAATTATATTAATATCAATTCTTCTTTTACTAATCTCTTTTTCAACAAAGGCATCTTTTGAATTATTTACCATATTAATAAAAATGTGCTTAAAATCATTTTTTGAACCTATAAGAGAAAAATCATTTTCGGCAGAAATTTTTAAATTTATCTGATTGCCTTTTATAATATCTTCGAGAAGAAAAACTGCACTTTTTATTGTTTCATGAGCTGAAAAAGTCTCCTCTTTTCGATCTGGTCTCAAAAAATCACGAAACTCATGAAGAGTCTCAAGAAGATGTTCAACTTGTAGATCGACCTTTTCATGAAGAGAATCTATATACTCTTTATCAATTATCCCATAATCATAATCAGCAGGTAACATATGATTGTAAAGCGAAATAATTGTGAGAGGCTGTTTCCATTGATGAGCAATGATGTCTATCATTTCACCCATTGAACTTTTTCGAGAAAGCTCCTTCAATTTTGAATCAAGAGTGTCCTTTTCAAAAAAAAGCTTTTCAAAATCAGCAACAAAATTTTCTAAATTCTCTATCTCTATATTTTCTCTTTTTTCCAACTTTCTTTTTACATCTCTGTATGCTTTAAAATTTTTCACTTAAAACAATCCTTTTAAACTTTTCACCTCTATCAACATATGAACGGAATTGGTCAAAACTCGCACATGCTGGGGATAGAATAGCAAAACCTTTTTTCTCTTTTTTGTAAATTTCAGAAACCGCTTTTTCTATTGTTTCAGAATTACTAAAAGGAATTTTAAATTCATTTGAGAATTTTTCGATTTCATTCCGAAAATTGCCAATTCCAAAAATTTCCACATTCATCAATTCCAATTTTTCAAAAAGAGGTTTCCAATCTCCACCTTTATCAACTCCACCTAAAATTAGGTAAATTTCATCGCGGTTTTCATAATTTTCTAGGAGTGCTAAAACAGATTCAACATTTGTAGCTTTGCTATCGTCTATCCAAATTTTTCCACCTCTTTCAGAAAAAAATTCCTGTCGATGAGGTGCTTTTTTATATTTGTCAATCTTATCATAATTTACTGAGTCGAACAGAACTTTTGTAACAGAAAGCGAAAGAAGTGCATCCAGCAAAAAAGCTCCACGAAAAGAGATTTTTGATGAATCTAAACCAAATTTTTGAGCTAAATCGCTAGAGTCTCGATAAGTAATTATCGTACCATTGCTCCCAATATTGGAATATTTTTCAGGAATTATAGCAATTTCACCCTCGGAGAGATTTTGAATTGGTTTTAATTTGCTCTCTTCATAATCTTTAAAAGATCCGTGCCAATCGATGTGATCTTTTGTGATTGGTAAGAGAACATAGAGATTTGGTTTTGCATATTTTGTATAGTGAAGAGTGAAAGAGCTTGTTTCCAAAACCCAAATAGAAGCATCACGAGAAAGTTCGCCGAGCGGAATTCCAATATTTCCGCCACTAACAGCAAAACGGTCGCTTAAAAGGTGAGTAATCATTTCGGTTAAAGTCGTTTTTCCATTTGTGCCAGAAACCCAAATTGTGTAAGGAAAAAATCCATTTTTGTAAAAAAGATCATATTCACTCACTATTTCACCAGAAAAATTTTCAACAATTTTATTGTGCGGTGGAACAGCAGGAGTTGGAACAAGAATAGAATCCGATTCTATGTTTTTGGGAAAATTATCAGAATGAATTGAACCATGAATAGCACGGTCATCGTAGATTTCAGAAATATCAAAAGTTTTTGCAATTGCTTTTGTCGTTTTGCCGTAGCCTAAAAGGTAGATTTTCAATAATTTTGCTCCACAATTTTAATCATATTCTCAAAGATTATATTTTTGTTAAATTTTGCTTTTGGAAAATATTGTAACATGTCTAAAGAATCTCCTCCTGTGAAAAATAGTTTTAATTTGTGTTTTTTTTCTAAATCACGGAGAAAAGAGACTAATTGATGATAAAAACCAGAAAGAAGAGCATCTTCACTATTTTGCGGAACGACCTCATCGCTAAGCTGATTTTTACCAAAATTTAAGTGTGGAATTTTCTCTTTAAAACTTTGGATGAGGTAACTTTTTCCAAAAAGAATATATCCGCCGAGATGTTTCCCGTTTTTCATAATGTCAATTGTAACTGCACTTCCCATGTCAATTAAAATTCCATTCTCAAGACCAAAAATAGCTAACTTTCGGTCTGCTCCGAGAGTTTTGTAATTTGTATCAATTTCCGCAAAACTCTCAATATCTATCCAATTTTGCAAACTATTTAAAACTTTTGCAAACTTTGGATTTACAGAAATATAAAATATCTGTTCTCTGATTTTTTCTGCTGAGAAATCTGAAAGGGAGACTATTTCTAGCTTCCCATCTCTCCAGATTTTCGCATTTGTGTTTCCAATATCAGCGAGAGAGAGGGAGGTAAAAAATTTTCTCATCGCAAATAAACTTTTGTGGAGTAAAAAAGCAATTTTCATAAGTCAAATCAACATCTTCAGAAAAAACTCTTCTTGCTGAAAAATCTGATTCCAATTCGATTAAATAGCCGTTTGACTCAATTAAATAAATTTTATTATCAACTTTTCCCCATGAAACAAAATAGGCGAAAGGGAATTTGACACTTTCCAAAACTTTCAAATTATAATCATATTTCCGCACTTCACCGTTTTTAGTAATTGCAAAAAATGAGTTATCTTCAAAAATCGCACCTCGCACATCAACAGAAACTTTTTTTTCTTCACCATTTTCAATATGCATAATTGATTTGTGAGTTAGCAGAGTCAAGCTGTTGTTTGGTGAAAGTCGGTAATCAATCACATTGCTATATTCTGTATTATATGAGATATTTATAACTCTCAAAATCTTGTTCATCTGAATTGAGAAAATTGCAATTTTTCCGTCAAGAGTGAAATATAAAATATTATCGCCCCGAAAAAGTGGTTTTGGCA
This sequence comes from Thiovulum sp. ES, assembly GCA_000276965.1. Classification (NCBI taxonomy): domain Bacteria; kingdom Pseudomonadati; phylum Campylobacterota; class Epsilonproteobacteria; order Campylobacterales; family Sulfurimonadaceae; genus Thiovulum; species Thiovulum sp. ES. Next base: position 15,404 of record AKKQ01000038.1, read on the forward strand.
ATCTTCTATCAACTGAAGAGATTCGATCAAAATCAAAATTGAAAACTCGACTACCCCTTTTCCAAAGTTGCACAGAATTATTTTCAGTAACAGAAGCGATGAGGTCATCTTTTTTTGTCGCAACAAATCCAAATTCTCGTTCGCTATCTGAAAGTGAAATATTCAACTCGTTTCCATTTCTATCAAAAACTTGACCGTTTGAGAGAAATGCTGTATCTCTTTCAACTCTCTCAATTTTCACTTTGTTAAAGTAGAAAGGAATTCTTTTTTTAACAAGATTTTCAGGTTTTGGCGAATAACTTGCTTTATCACTGCATGATAAAAAAAGTAGCGATAAAACAAAAAAGAGCAAATTACTCTTCAATTGCACTTCCTAAATTTATATCAATTTGTTGAATATTTTCAGACTCTTCATTGATAATAATTTTTTCATAACTGTTTGTTGAAGCATCATAAATTTCAGTTTTTTCTGGAACAATTCCATAATGCTTAAGAATGTTTTTAACTTTTGAGAGTGCTGATGTATCTTCAATAAAATCGAGTCTTGTTTTTGCTTCATCAACTTTTCCATTTTGAATAAGTAAAAAAGCTTCTGAAACAATCGCCAAATCTTTATAAACTGCTCCTTCTCGATAGCTGTAACTATTTAAAACTTCAGTCTCTTTGTTTAATGATGCTACTTGATAAGTTGCTAAATCTGAAATTGTTTGGTCTTTATCTGCTTTAAATTTCTCAATTTCTTCCACATTTCCACTTTTCATTGCATTTGAAAATTTAATTAAAGAGAGAAGTTTTGGATTGATTTCTTTAATAATTTCTAAACTTTTTTCAGTCTCAATTCCACGAACATAGTTGTAGTAAGCTTTGTTTGCGACATCATTTCTGTAATCTAAATAGACTTGATAACCAAAATATCCACCGAGACCTAAAACTGTTGCGACCGAAAAAGAGATAATTTTACCCTTGTTTCTGTTATAAAATCTCTCAAAAAAATACATTTTTTCTTCTAAACTGTTCCCGTTTTTATCGACAATTTCTACTTTTTCACTCATAAAACTTCCTAAAATATGTTTTTGCTTTCTACATGAATTATAGCATTAAGAGTTACTTTTAAATTCTATCAACTTGTAATAATATAAAAATAATTTATCTAAAATAAACTTATTAAAATTCAAATCTATTTTTAATTTTAAAAAGAGAGTAATGGCATTTATAAAAGATAGTTCTATTAAAGCACTAACAGAGATTGTTGATATTGTTGAAGTTGTTGATTCCTATGTTCCATTAAAGAAGAGTGGAAGTAATTTCAAGGCACGATGCCCATTCCATGAAGAGAAAACTCCGTCATTCACTGTTTCACAAGACAAACAGATGTTTTACTGTTTTGGTTGCGGTGCGGGAGGAAATGCGATTAAATTTGTGATGGATTACACAAGTTTGACATATCCAGAGGCAATAGAAGAGTTAGCAACTAAATATAGTTTTCAACTAGAATATGAGGCAAATGGAAAACAGAAAGAGGATCATTCTGATAAATTAGAGATTTTAGAGGATTTAAATTCGTGGTTTCAGAAAAACCTCATCGGCGAACCGCTGACTTATATTTTAAATCGTGGAGTTACAAAAAGTTCAATTCAGAAATTTAAAATAGGTTTTGCTCCAAACTCATACGATGTTTTGAAATACTTACATGAAAAGAGAGTAGATTTTAAAATTGCAGAAGAGGTTGGAATAGTCTCTTTTGATGAACAGAACAATCCATACAGTAAATTTATAAACAGAATTACATTCCCAATTTTTTCAGATCGCGGACAAATAATCGCTTTTGGTGGTCGAACAATCTCAAATCACCCCGCAAAATATTTAAACTCTCCAACAACAAGATTTTTTAACAAATCAAAGACTCTCTACGGATACAACTTTGCACGAAAAGAGATTTCAAAACAGAAAAAAGTTTTTATAGTCGAGGGATACCTTGATGTTGTTTTGCTTTTTCAGAGTGGTTTGGAAAATGTTGTAGCTCCACTTGGAACAGCTTTCGGCGAGGGGCATTTGCCACTTTTTAAGAAAGCTGGGAATCCAATTTTGTCATTTGGATTTGATGGAGACAATGCAGGAATTGAAGCAACAAAAAGAGCTTTGCAAACTGTTTTTCCCGTAGGTTTTCAAACAAGAGTAACACTTTTTCCAAATGGAGTCGATCCCGCAGATTTTATTAAAAGTGGAAAAGGCGATGAGGTTCATAAACTTTTAAAAAATGGGAAAGATGGTGTTCTCTTTTTTCTTAAAACAGTTGGACAAAAATACAACTTGTCAAATCCGTATGAATTGAGTCAATGCCGAAACGAAGGAATTGAGACAATTTCAAAATTGCCTGAAAGTGTCCGAAAAGAGTATTGGAAAATTTTTTCTAAAGAGATTTTAAAAGAGGAAGTTGTTGAAAAGAAGAAAAAACTTAAATGGGGTGAAAAGCGGAAAAATGTAGAGAACAAAGATTCTCTTTTTGAACTTTCACTAATTCGTTCAATCATTGACAATTCCAATATTTTAGAGAGAGTTGAAAAAGAGTTTGGAGAGAATGGATTCAAATACTACTCTGAAATTTATAAAGATTTAAAAGAGAATAGAGAAAGCGAAGATATAAAAAAAATTTCAATAATGGATTGCAATGTTTTTTCCGAAAGTGAAATTGAAATCGAAATTATAAATTATCAAATAAAAAAAAACTTAGAAGAGAGAGAAAATATTCTAAAAATGAAAACTTCTTTTTCAGAAAAGCGGGACAAAATTCGTGAAAATAATTTGAACTTCAATATTTTAAAAAAGAAGAAGAGTAAATTTCTTCTTCAACACTCTTCTAATTAAAAAAAATTCCTGCTTTCACAGGAACAAGAAAAGTTACAAACTTTAAAGAATTGTCTTAATTTTCCACTTGAGTTGATTGTATGTGTTTCCAATTTCCAAACAGAACTCTTTTCCCGATGAGGTCGGTCTCCA
>AKKQ01000039.1 GCA_000276965.1 Thiovulum sp. ES
TTTTGTAGCCAAAAAGTGCTACAATTTCTAAAAAGGTTTTTCAATGGCACTCAATGGAGTTGTTCGGGCAAGAGTTGATCAGCAACTGAAATCAGAAGTTGAAAAGATTTTTGAGGAAATTGGCTTAAACACTTCCCAAGCTATAAATATTTTTCTGAAAAGAGTTGTGATGGAGAGGGGAATTCCTTTTGATGTAAAAGCTCCTTCTCCACAACTCAAAAAAGCAATAGTTGAAGCTGAAAACAACGAGGGAACTTTCCATAACTCAATTGAAGATTTTATGAAAGATTTAAAATCTTGAAATACCAACTTTCCAAAATAAATTAATTTACCTAAAACCAGATTTATTATTAGTTTATAAAATAGAAAATGATGTTGTGAAATTTGTGGATATTGGTTCTCACAGCGAACTTTTTAGATAAGTTTTGGGGAGAAGCTCCCCATTTTTTAGTGTAAAAAGTGTCTTTTTCCTGTAAATAGTAGAGACATTTTATGTTCATTTCCTGCTTCGATAACTTCATCATCTCTGATACTTCCACCTGGTTGGACAATTGCCGAAACACCAACTTTTGAAGCCTCATCAACTGAATCTCTGAATGGAAAAAATGCCTCACTTGCCAAAACAGAACCGTTTAAATCTAAGCCCATTTCACCAGCTTTTCGGATAGCACATTTTGCAGCATCAACTCGGCTTGTCATTCCCATTCCAATAGCTAACATCGAACCACTTTTGACATAAACAACACAATTTGATTTTGTCAAAGAAGCCACTTTGTAAGCGATTTCTAAATCGAGTAGCTCTTTTTCGTCAGGTTTTCGCTCAGAGACAACTTCCGCATTTGCGACCTCATCGTCAAGAACACGATCAGAATCTTGAGAAAGAAAACCACCTTCAATATGTCGGAAATCCTCTTTGTCTCCCGCAATTTGTAAAAAGTCTGAGTTTTGTTGAAAAAGCTTAATTCTCTTTTTCTTCTCAAAAACAGCTAAAACACCCTCTTCAATTCGACCCGCAATAATTACCTCGAAAAATGTCTTACTCATCTCTTTTGCTAATTCAACAGTCAAAACCCCATTCACCGCAACAACTCCGCCGTATGCCGAAATTGGATCAGATTTTAGAGCTTCCGAATATGCCTCACCCAAATCTTCTCGAAGTGAAAAACCACACGGATTTCCATGTTTCACGATACAAATTGCACCACGATTTCCAAAAGCAGATGCAATTTTTACAGCTCCGTTAATGTCACCCAAATTGTTAAAACTTGCTTCACCTTTTAATGTTTGGAAATTGTTTGTAAAGAAATTCTCAAACTGATACAAACTACCTTTTTGGTGCGGATTTTCCCCGTATCTTGTATCTGTAACTTTTGAACCGACGATAAATTTCTTTTCTCCAAATCCACCGTTGAATCGAGAATTCATGTAATTCGCAATCATAGAATCATAATTTGCGGTGTGTTCAAAAGCTTCAATCATCAATTTTTGTCGGAATTCTAAATCGAGAGTTTTGTTTTCCAATCTCTCTAAAATTTCAGCATATTTTTCTGGGCTTGTTACAATTGCTACATCACGGAAATTTTTTGCTGAACTCCGCACCATTGCTGGACCACCGATGTCGATATTTTCAATAATCTCTTCAAAATCATCAGTTTTTTCAATCGTCTCTTTAAATGGATACAAATTTACACAAACCAAGTCAATTGGAGTGATTTCATGATTTTTTGCAGTTTCCACATGTTCAGGAATATCTCGACGGTGAAGAATTCCTCCGTGAATTAGTGGATTTAAAGTTTTCACTCGACCATCAAACATTTCAGGAAATTTTGTTACTTCACTGATTTCCAAAACTTCGAGTCCATTATCTTTTAAAAGTCTGAAAGTTCCGCCAGTCGAAACAATTTCATATCCGTGAGAAAGGAGACCTTTTGCAAAATCTACAATTCCACTTTTATCACTTACACTTATTAAAGCTCTCATCAATTTTCCAATTTTTTGAGAATTCTAACAAAGTGTCATTTTCACTTCACTAATTCTGAAAAAGTCTTGATTTTATTTTTGCATAAAAAAGGGGGAATTGTTATGTATGTTTTATTTCCAAATTTGAATTTTTCGTCTTGATGGTAGTGTGCTTCGATCAAAATATTAAAATCTAAATGAGAAATCTTTTTTTCGATGAGGTCTCGGAAATTATTTTTTTTCTTACATTTATTTTTTAAAAGCTGTTTTTTTTCAATTTTTTGTATAAATCTGTTTTTGAAATCAAGAAAAGAGATCAATTTTAAGACAAAACTCTTCTCAATAATTCTGCGATAGATGTTGTATCCAAAATTCTCATTCCAATCGCCGTGAGCAAGAAGAACTTTTTTGTTTTCAAAAGTGGCAGAAAATGGTTGTCGAGAAATTGGAATAATTTTTACAAATTTAAAAAGTGGCTTTAGATTAAAATCGTGATTTCCCTCAAAATAGAATATTTCACTTTTTTGGGCGAGATGTTCCAATTTTTGGATCACTTCACGGTTTGCATTTTCCGTATATTTTACACCACTAAAAAGAGTTTCAAAAATATCTCCGAGAAGAAAAATCTGTTTTGGTGGAGACTTTTCAAAACTCTCAAGGAGATTTACGAAATTTAAATTTCTGAATTTTGAGAAATGAACATCTGCAATAAAAATTGCATCTCTTTCAATTTTCATTTACCGTATTCAATCATGTATTTCATAAAATCAAGATAGCTTCGACCTCGATTTAAAAAGTAGATTTGGAGAACATAGACCCGCCAGAGAACCAGAAAAACTTTACCAAACGGGACAATAATCAGAATTGTGAAATACCAAGGTTGGGGAGTCTTTCGACTCCGCATTAAATTGATAATGTCGCCAAATTTTATATTTTGCTGTAAAAGAAGACCGAAATATAGGGAAAAGGCAAAATTTGCAACAATTCCAAAAACGATAACAGCAAAAAAATCTGCTTCATTCAAACCAAATATCAAATGAGGCTCTCAACTTTTGCTACAACATTTTCAGTTGTGAAACCAAATTTCTTGAAAAGTTTATCCGCAGGTGCAGAAGCTCCAAAACTATCCATTCCAACGACCTCATCGGCAAATTTATACCACTCAAGACCTCGAGACATTTCAATTGCAACTTTACAACTATCTTTTGGGAACAGTGAATTTGTGTAGTCTTTGTCTTGTTCAACCAACAAATCGTAGCAAGGCACACATACTCTTGTTGAAATTCCTTTCTCTTCTAAAACTTTTTTGGAATCGAGTGCAAGAGAAACTTCACTACCAGAAGCCATAAGGACAACTTTTGGATTTTCAGAATCTGAAATTGTGTATCCACCTTTTTCAAAGTTTCCAGCATTTTCACCCAAATCAAGCACAGGCAGTTTTTGTCGTGAAAGAACAAATCCACTTGGCGATGAGGTCATTTGGAGAGCTTTTTTCCATGCCAAAATATTCTCATTTGCATCAGCAGGTCGGAAAAGATAGAAGTTTGGCAAAGCACGGAATTGTGAAATTTGTTCAATCGGTTGGTGAGTTGGACCATCTTCCCCAACTCCAATTGAGTCGTGAGTCCAAACATAGAATTCTTGAGTTTTTGAAAGCGAAGCAACTCGAACAGCTGGTTTTAAATAGTCGCTGAAAACAAAAAATGTTGCTGAAAATGGTTTTAAAAGTCCGTAAGAAGCGATTCCATTTGAAATTGTACCCATTGCAAATTCTCGAATTCCAAAGTGAAAATTTTTCCCTTTTGGAAAATCTCCCATATCTTTCAATTCTGTTTTATTCGAAGGAGCAAGGTCTGCACTCCCACCTACAAAATTTGGAATAGCCTTTGCAATCGCATTCAAGATTTTTCCATTACTGTCTCGTGTCGCAACTCCACTACCGATTTCAAATTCTGGATATTGAACACTGTTCCAATCAAGATTTTTATATCTTTCGAGAAGTTCATTTTGCTCTGGATATGGTAGCTGTTTTAAAAGCTGATTCCACTCTTTTTCATAAAGTTCGCCCATCTCAACCGCACTACGGAAACGAGCAAGAACATCGGAAGGAATATGGAATTTCTCATCAGGGAATCCTGCTCTCTCTTTTGAGATTTTGATGTCATCTTCACCAAGCGGTGCACCGTGAGAATGGTGGCTACCTTCAAATCCAACTGAACCCCGTCCAATTTTCGTATTTGCAATAATTAGTGTTGGTTTGCTTGAATTTTTTCCATATTCGATCGCCGAATCAATTTGTGCAAAATTGTGTCCGTCAATTTCTAAAACTTCCCAGCCTTGAGATTGAAATCTTTGCCGAATATCTTCAGAAAGTGCAATTTCTGTATTTCCCTCGATTGTGATTTGGTTTGAGTCATAAATCAATACAAGATTTTCTAATTGGTGATGTCCTGCAAGAGAACAAGCCTCATAGCTGATTCCCTCTTGTAAATCTCCATCTCCACAAAGACAATATACATTGTGATCGATAATATTTGCATTTTCCATATTTAATTGATTTGAAAGATATTTTGAAGCCATTGCAAAACCAACCGCATTTGCGACACCTTGACCAAGTGGGCCAGTTGTGATTTCAACTCCGTCAGTATGTCCAGCTTCAGGGTGTCCAGCTGTTTTTGAATCGAGTTGTCTAAACTCTTTTAAATCCTCGAGAGAGACATCATATCCCCAAAGGTGAAGTAGCGAATAGACAAGTGAAGAAGCATGTCCTCCACTGAAAACAAGTCGGTCTCTATTTAGCCATTTGCTATTTTTTGGATTATGTCTTAAATGTTTGCTTAAAACTGTAACAATATCAGCGAGTCCCATCGGCGCACCTGGGTGTCCGCTCTTTGCTTTTTGAACCATATCAGTAGCGAGAAACCGTAGGGTATCCGCCATTCTTTTTTCATCTCTAAATTCCAAATTTTTTTCCTCTAATTAGTTTTGAAATTATAACAGAGGGGTAAAGATAATTTGGAATTATCTTTAAGATAACCTATTCGCCTCCGCTACCAATTTTAAGGACAGAAAGAAATGCTTCTTGTGGAAGTTCAACTTTTCCGATAGCTTTCATTCTCTTTTTACCCTCTTTCTGTTTTTCAAGAAGTTTTCGTTTTCGAGTAATATCCCCACCGTAACATTTTGCTGTAACATTTTTTCCCATCGACTTCACAGTTTCACGAGCGATAATTTTATTGCCGATACTTGCTTGAATTGCTACTTCAAAAAGTTGTCTTGGAACAATTCCTTTCATATGTTTAACTAAAGCTCGACCTCGTCTATCTGCATGGTCTCGAGGAACAATTAGCGAAAGAGCATCAACAACATCACCCGCAACAAGAATATCCATTTTGACAAGATCACCCTCTTGATATTCAATTGGTTCGTAGTCAAAACTCGCATACCCTTTTGTTGAACTTTTCAAAACATCATAAAAATCAAGAATGATTTCATTCATCGGCAAGGCATATTGGAGTAAAACCCGTTCTTCATTAATGTAGTCCATTTTTTCCTGAACTCCACGACGATTTGTCATAAGAGTAATGACATTTCCTAAAAAGTCGTTTGGAGTTAAAATTGTGGCACGAACATACGGTTCTTCAATTGAGTCAATTTTTTGGACTTCAGGAAATTCACTTGGATTTTGGATTTCAATACTTTCGCCATCAGTCAAATTGATTTTATAAACAACAGAAGGAGCAGTAGCGATGAGGTCGATTTTAAATTCTCGCTCAAGTCGTTCTTTGATAACTTCCATGTGAAGCATTCCCAAAAATCCAGTTCGGAAACCAAAACCGAGAGCAATAGAAGTTTCAGGCTCATAAGAGAGGGAACTATCATTTAATTTTAGTTTTTCAAGAGCTTCACGGAGTTCCTCAAATCGGTCTGTTTCAATTGGATAAATACCAGCAAAAACAAAAGGCTTTGCAGGTTTAAAATCAGAAACTGGCTCGGAAGCAGGATTTTTAAAATCAGTAATTGTATCGCCGACATGAATTGTTGAAAGTGTTTTGACACCGAGAACAACGATTCCAATTTCACCTGCGGAAATAGTTTTAGTTTCAAGTTTCTTTTTCGGGTGAGGAAAGTGGAGGGAGATAACTTTATGTTCTTCTCCTGAACTCATCAATTTAACAGTTTGACCGACACGAATTTCACCATCAAAAACTCGAACAAGAGCTAAAGCACCAAGATAATTATCAAACCAAGAATCATAAATTAAGGCTTTTGTTGGTGCATCTGGATTTCCTTCTGGAGCGGGAACAGATTCTACAATTTTGTCTAAAAGTGCTTCGATACCAATTCCAGATTTTGCACTAACTTGAAGGGCATCCGTGCAGTCGATTCCAATTGTATTTTCAACTTCTTCGGCAACTCGATCAGGATCGGCAGCGGGTAAATCGATTTTGTTCAAAACAGGAATTAGTTCTAAATCGTTATCAAGTGCAATATAGACATTTGCTATTGTTTGGGCTTCTACACCTTGAGAGGAATCTACAACGAGTAAAGCACCTTCACTACTTGCAAGAGATTTGCTAACTTCGTAACTAAAATCAACATGCCCTGGAGTGTCGATGAGGTTCAGGGTGTAAATTTCACCATCTTTCTCATAATTTAGTCGGACACTTTGAGCTTTGATTGTAATTCCTCGTTCTTGTTCGATGTCCATTGTGTCCATCATCTGTTTTGACAATTCTCTCTCTTCAACTGCCCCGCACTCCTGAATAAGTCGGTCGGCAAGTGTCGATTTTCCATGATCAATATGTGCGATAATTGAGAAGTTTCTAATATTTTTCAAAGGTTTTTCCTAGTGTGAAATTTTTTTGTGCGGAATTTTGACACGAAAATTTAAAAGATTGTTACTTGATTTCGTCCGTTTCTTTTAGAATTGTATAGAGCTTCATCAGCTCGTTTTATGGACTTATTTACATCTTCGTCCCAATTGTAGAGAGTTCCACCGAAACTACAAGTGATGTTTCCAACTTCCGGCATAGGTTTATTTTCAATAGCTTTTCTAAATTTTTCAAGTGCAATATGGAGGTGTTCTGTATCTTGAATAGAGAGAACAAGAATAAACTCTTCACCGCCCCAACGAATCAGCATATCTCCAGACCTAGCACTACTTTTTACAGTTTTAACCATCTCTTTTAAGACCTCATCGCCAATATCATGACCATAAGTATCATTAACTTTTTTGAAAAAATCGATGTCAAGAATTGAAAAAGCGATTTTGTCTCCATTATCCATACAATTTTTTATAAGTTTTGGAATTGCCAAATCAAAATGTTCTCGGGTGTAAGCACCTGTTAATTTATCAAATGTAACTTTTTTCTCTAATTGCTCTTTCTCTTCAATCGTATTACTAATATCTGTAAAATTAATAACAAAAAGACCATCTTCATGAAAATCACTAATTCCAACTTGAAAAAATTTTTTCTGAAAAAGTTTGTTTTCCATTGCAACAACTCTTTTTTCAGAATTCAAAAGCTTTAATTTATTAATCCAACTCTCTCCCTCTTCTAAATTTTCAACACTAAAATATTTTGTTCCTTTTACAAAAATATCAATCAATGAGTTATATTTTATGTAAAAATCATCAAAATTGCTATATCCGAAAAAATCTAAAAATGATTTGTTCGCATAATGTATTGAATCTGAACTTGCAAGAGTTATCATCGAAGATTGTGCATTTAGAAGCAAATCAAGAAATTTCTGCTTTTCTTCAATCTCTTTTTGTAATAAATATGTTTTTATTTGATTTCTTGTTCTAGCTTTTAACTCATCAACATTAAAAGGTTTTGTAATATAATCTTTTGCACCAACTCTAAATCCTCTAACAAGTGCATTATTGTCTTTATTTGATGTTAAAAAGATGATTGGAATATTCTTATTTTTTGGATTTGAGAGAATCTCTTCCGCAGTCTCATATCCATTTTTCTCTGGCATCTGAACATCGAGAAGAATTAAATCTATTTTATGTCTTTTTACAACATTTATAGCTTGTTTTCCATTTCTAGCTATTTTTATATTGTAGTCTGCACTTAAAACTTCTGAAACAAACTCAATATTTATTACCTCGTCATCAACTATTAAAATAGTTAAACAAGAATCCATATACTTATTAAAATTAAAACTTTTATTTGTCAATAATTTCCTCCAATAACTCGATTAAAATATCATACTCATAATTTGAGAAGTTCTCTTCAATTTTTGAATAAACCTCACCTGAAACACTCTGTTTTAAATCACTTAAAAGATTATCAATTCTCTCACTTTTGATATAGTTGTCCTCTTTTAAATCAACAACAATATCCGAAATATTACTAAGCAGATCGCTATCTACTTTTTTTAGAGTTTTGTTCTCTAAATCTTCAGTTTCTAAAATCTTATTTTCTATTGAAACAAATATTCTATTTAATTCCTGCTTAAGTTCTTCTATAATTTCACCATCTTCAACTTTTTCATTCTCAATTTGAACACAAATTTCAAAAACTTTTTTCGCTTTCACACTTCCCATTGCACCTTTTAATTTATGAATTAATTGCGGGAAAGTTCGATCTTTTCTAGAATTTTCTAGGAGATCCTCGATATCTTTGTAGCTGTAATAGAATTTTTTCATCAGAGAAAAAAGAAGATTGCGATCATTATCAATTAATTCGCAAAGTTCCTCAACATCAATTCCGTAAATAACTAAAGCAGATTGTTTTTGTTTTTCGACCTCATCGGGAATACTGTTTTGATCTTTTTTAGCAAATTGAAAATATTCTAAAATAGTATCAAAAAGAGCTTTTTTATCAATTGGTTTTACAAGGTGTCCATTCATACCAGCAGAAAGGGAAAGCTCAACATCGCTTTTCATAACAGCTGCGGAGAGTGCAATAATTGGAATTGTAATTCCTAAATTTCTGATTTCACGAGAAGCCTCTAAGCCATCAAGTTTAGGCATCTGAATGTCCATAAATATAATATCAAAATGCTCCTCTTTTGAGAGTTTAACAGCCTCTTCACCATTATTGGCAATTTTAAAGTGGAAGCCCATATTTTTAAATATATTAGAAGCAACAATCTGGTTTGTCTCATTATCTTCAGCAATTAAAACTCTCTTGTCTCCAATAACAGAGAGATCGTTTTTTGAATAATCTTTAAAATCTTCACTTTTTTCTGAAAAACTATTTTGTAATTTTTGCGGAGTGTAAGGTTTTTCAATAATTTTGATTTTAGCTCTATGTTCAGGGATATTAGTAGAATTCAAAAGTTGATGTTTTGAAAATGAGGTGAGAATAGTTATATGATTTGCACTAAAACCATTTTTCTGAATTTCTGTTAAAAGAGATACACCATCAAGACCTTTTAGTTTTTCGTCAATAAAAATTTCGTTAAAACTTTGATCTTTGCAAATTTGGAGAGCTTCAAAACCATCTTTTGCTTCTGTAACAAAAGCTCCACAATATGTCAAAATATCGGAAAGATAATTTCGTTCCCGCTCATTATTGATAACAACAAGAAATTTTTTATCATTTAAATCTAGTTTTTGGATCTCTTTTTCGGCATAATCCAACTCAATTATAAAGATAAATTTTGTACCAATTCCTAAATTAGATTCAACCCAAATATCTCCACCCATAAGTTTAAGAAGCTGTTTGCTGATCATTAAACCGAGACCAGTTCCTCCATATTTTTTTGTGTTTGACTGATCACCTTGCTCAAAAGATTGGAAAAGTTTTTTCTGGTTCTCTTCGCTGATTCCAATTCCAGAGTCTTCAATTTGAAAAAGAAGAGTCATTTTCTCATCTCTTTCAAGAATATTTACAGAGAGAGAAACGAGACCTTTTTCAGTAAATTTAATTGCATTCCCAATTAAGTTTGTCAAGATTTGAGTTATTCGGAGAGAATCGCCGATGAGGTCAAAATGGAAATCCTTTTCAATAAAAAATAGAAATTCCAAACCTTTATTATTTGCTAAAAGAGAGAATAGATTTGTGATATTTTCAAGAAGTTCATCAAGTTCAAATTTCTGTTTAACAATATCAAGTTTTCCAGCTTCAATTTTTGAATAATCGAGAATGTCATTAATAACATTTAGCAGAGCATTTGAAGAGAGTTTTGCTTTTTGGAGATACTCTCTCTGCTCGTTTGTCAATTCTGTATCTAAAACAAGTTCTGTTAAACCGATAATTCCGTTGAGTGGAGTTCGGATTTCATGAGACATATTTGCAAGAAATACAGATTTTGCCCTATTTCCCTTTTCAGCACTCTCTTTTGCAATAATAATTTCTGATTGTAGAATTTTTTCTTCTGTAACATCTCGAACAGAAGCGATAAATCTTTTTTCGTCAGGCATTAAACTCGCTGAAATATTTACAGTTCGGATTTCGCCATCTTTTCGGACACATCTCTTTTCAAAATTTTTGACAAAGCCTTTTTCAAAAATTGCTCCAAGGATATTTATTGATTTTTCAATGTCTCTCTCATGTGTAATATCTAAACAGTTTTTTTGAAAAATCTCTTCTCTGGAAAAGCCAACAATCTCTTCATATTCTGGATTAAAATCAAGAAAGTTTGCCTCCAAATCTATCAACATCATTCCATCTTTGCTGTTTGTAAAAATAGTTTCAAAATCCTGTTTCTGAAGTTGAATCTCATTATGAATAGCTTCTTGTTCTGTAATGTCAATTCCAATTTTTATAATATAATCAAATTCTCCATCAGAATTAAAAATAACTGTATTTGACCAATCAAACATTCGCTCTTCGCCACTGTGTGAAAGCCATCTATTTTTAAATCTTCGAGATTCTTCATGACCGAATTTAATTCGATTGCAATTTTGAATAATTTCAAGTTCAGTCATGTTTGGTAAAAATCTTTTCCAATAGAGTGGTTTGCTGGAGATCTGTTTTTCAGAAACACCAAAAAATTTCTCAGCATATTTATTCATTTGGAACATAATATTATCTTTGTCAATAAGCAAAATCATTGCATTTGCACTATTTAATATATTTGTAACAAACTCTTTCTCTTCACGAATCTTATTTTGTAATATTATCTCTTCACTTATATCTCTTGATGATGCATATATAAATATCTCACCATTTATTTCAACTCTTCTTGCACGGATTTGAGCTTTAAAAGTTGAACCATCTTTTCGAGTATGAATTCTCTCAAATTGAAAAATTTTATCCCCAATCGTGTTTAAAAATTCTTTTATTTCATTATCAACTATATTTTTATCCCAATCGGGGATTGTTAGAAACCTCATCTCTCGATTTGTATAACCGAGCAACTCAGATGCACGATTGCTATATTCAACAAGTTTTCCGTTTAAGTTAAATACATAAATTCCCTCTGAGGCAAGTGAAAGAATTCTTTGATATTTGAGTTTTTCCTGCTCAAGTTCAAGCGAAAGAAATTCCTTTCTCTCAATAAAACTTTTTAATTCCTGATTTTTGTTTTTTAATTCTATCTCTTGTAGAATCTCTTTTGAAATATCATGACGAATTGATATGTATCCAACTTTATCGCCATTATTATTATAATTTGGATAGATATATGTTTGAGACCAAAAAGATTCTCCACCTTTTTTACGATTTTGTATAACCCCTTTCCACATTCCACTATTTTTTAAATCATTCCAAAGTTCGCTAAAAACTTTTGGGTCTTGCTCTCGGTGTCTTATTATGTTGTGATTTGAAGCAATTAACTCATCTGGTGTAAAACCTGTTAAATTGCAAAAACCTTCACTAACTTCTAAAATTACTCCATTTAAATCTGTTCTTGAAAATGCTACATTTCTACTATAAACACTATCTCTATTTTTAACTTCTAATATTTTCAGTTTTACTTTATTTTCTAAAATCGAGTTTAATTTTTCAATCTTCTTATTTTTTTTATTCAGTTGTAAATATAGAACAAGCACATTTATAAATCCAATTAAAAACAGCAATGATGTTAAAGTTATATTTACAAATTTTTCATCATGTAAAATACTACTCTTTAAAATTTTCTCCAATATTTCTAGTTCGGTCTCTATATGATCCCTTAAATTTTTACTTATCTCTATAAATCTATAATGATTTTCATCAATCAAGCCGATTTTTACACTTTTTTTAAAATTATAAATTTTCTCATCAAATTTATTTTGATTGTGAAAATCAATAATTTCACTGTAATTAATTTTTAAGCTATCTATTTTTTTGTGCTTGTCGGTAATCTCTTCAAGAGTTCCAAGCACTTTTAATTTTAAATATGGGTCTTTTGTATTGTGAAACTCTTCAATTAGAAAATTCACTTTTACAAAGTCAGATTCTAGTTTTTGATACAGCTCTTTTAATTCCACTTTATCTGATTTCTCTAAATTTATTTTATTTACAAATATCAAATATAAAATAAATAAAAAAGGTAGTATTGACAAAATCAATCTATTCTTCATTGACTTCCTAATTTTTAAACTCCCAAAATTATACTATTTGATTTGAGTTATAATATTTCTCTCAATATTTAGGAGAAAAAATGATCAATCGAAAAAAAATCTACAATCCTGAATCTAACGAGAATACAAAAGATCGTAAGATTTTTGGTGGAGATCCAACTGGTATTTTTGAGTTGAATGACATCAAATACAAATGGGCTTACAACCTTTGGGAAGTTATGCTAAATAACACTTGGTTTAAATAAGGCAGACCAAGTAAAACCTCTTGAATTTCTGGAAAATCTAAGTTGGTTCTTTAATAAATGTTTTTTGGAATCAAGGTTTTAACCTTGCCTAAATTATACGAGACTAAAGTCTCGATTCCGTATCAAATTTACATTAAGAATTAATAAGACAATCAGAAGCTAAGGAGATATTGAGTATAAAAAATTTAAGCTTAATATCTGAAAGTTCAACGACTATCGAAAGACACGAAAGTGAATCAAGTAGAGTACATCACAAGTTTATGGTGGTGGAAGCGGGAGGGTCTCTAAAATTAGAGACATGATATAGTCTGAACTGTATAGAAATATGCAGAAGTTCATAAGAGAACTGGCAAGGCTTTACGAACCTTGTTGAACATTTTTGTCCAAACGAAATTAACATGTCGCCTGATGCAAAAGATTATGAGAATTTGACTGAACGAGAAAAAATAGCTTATGACAAAGCTCTTTCACAACTGATTTTTATGGATTCTTTGCAAACAAACAATATTATTGATAATGTCAATCCGTTTGTTACAGCTCCTGAAATCAATTTAGTTCTTGTTCGGCAATCGTTCGAGGAGATTTTGCACTCTCAATCATATGCCGTAATGGTAGATAGTATTTCGTCAAACAGTGATGAAATTTATCAACTTTGGCGAAGAGATATGATGTTGAAAAGCAAAAATGATGCAATTGCAAAAGTCTATCAGGATTTAGCAGAGAATCCGACAAAAATAAATTTTGTCAAGTCGCTTTTTGCAAATCAGATTTTGGAAGGAATCTATTTTTATTCTGGTTTTGCATATATTTATGCTCTTGCTAAAAATGGAAAAATGCTAGGTAGTTCGCAGATGATCAAATTCATTAACAGTAGTGACTTTGTGCAGAAATGTGCATAGCAAACCTCTCTAAAACGGGAAACTCTTAGCAAGTAAAGTTGAAGACAATCCGTTGCTAAAAAAATGCTTTAGTTTTTTGTGCTAGTATTTTACTCATCTCAGCTAGAAAGGTTACTAAATTTGAAGGAAATAAAAGATTTTCCAAATTATTCTGTTACACCTAATGGTAAAGTTATTTCTAATGGAAGGATCGCAGGGAGAAGTGGAAAAGGATTTAGCTCGAAGAAAATAGAATTAGCTATTTTATATAATCAAAGAGGTTATTGTATGGTTAATTTATTCAACAATAGAAAACAAAAAACAAAATATGTTCATAGGCTTGTTGCAGAGGCTTTTTTGCCTAATCCTGAGAATTTGCCCCAAATAAATCACATTGATGGCAATAAAGAAAACAATGATGTTTCAAATTTAGAGTGGTGTACATCAAAACATAATAATGTTCATGCATTAGAAAATGGGTTAAGAAAAGGACAAAAAGGTGAAACAAACTCTCAAGCTAAAGTAACAGAAAAACAAGTTATTTCAATAATAGAGGATATTTTAAATGGATTATCTAATATTGAAATAGCTGTAAAATTTGATTTACATGATAGGTATATTTCTCTAATTAGAGGAAAAAAAAGATGGAAATACTTGTGGGAAAATAAATTTTCAGAAATAGAAAATATTCCAGAATCATGTAGAAAAAGAACTAAAGCATTTAAAGCCCAACGACTATCTCAATTGAGAGTAGGCTCAAGTGAGTCGAAACGGGAGGACTCTAAACGGACAGTGCCGTAGAGTGTGATATAGTCTGCTCTGTATGGAAACATACAGCTGAATAAGATTCGGGTTAGGAGTAACGAACCTAATTGAACAAACAGGACATCGTGATGAAGTAACACACCTAGTTATTTATCAAAACATGATCAAAGATTTGAAAAAAGAGATGCCAGAAATCTTTACAACGGAATTTATCGATGAGGTTCTTCAAATGTTTCGTGAAGCTGTTGAGCTTGAAACAGCTTGGGGAAAATATATCACAAATGGAGAAATCTTAGGACTTTCGGATAAAAATCTTGAGCAATATATTAAATATCTTGCAAACGAGAGACTCCGAAAAGTTGGTCTTCCAACACTCTATCCAGTTGGTGAAAATCCGTTGAAATGGGTTGATGAATTCTCAAAATTTAATGATCAGCGAACAAACTTCTTTGAAGGAAATGTAACAAACTACTCAAAAGGTGGATTGCATTTTGAAGATGATTGGAGTGAAGCGGTCATTTAAAAAAATTGTCGGAATCTTTTTCCGACAAAATTCATATTTTAAAAATTCTATTTAAGAGAGTCCAAAGAATTATAGCTCTTACCAAAAACAAAAAGCACTTTAAAAATTTGAGTAAAATATTAGGAATTTACTATGAATTTACATGGAGAAAAAAATTTGAAAAAATATATTGTCGCTGTTGTTGGTGTTACTGGAGCAGTTGGTGAGGAAATGCTACGAGTTTTAGAAGAGCATGAAATTCCTGTTGGAACTCTTGTGCCACTCGCTAGTAAAAGTAGTGCGGGAAAAATTATTGAATTTGATGAAAAAGAGTGGAAAGTCCAAGAATTAACAGAAGATTCGTTTCAAAAAAACGGAGTTGAGATTGCACTATTTTCGGCGGGTGGATCAATTTCAGAAAAATATGCACCCCATGCAGTCGAAGCTGGTGCTGTTGTAATTGATAATACAAGTCATTTCCGAATGAATCGAGATGTTCCGCTTGTTGTTCCTGAAGTGAATAAGGGAGCAATGGAAAATTGGAGAGACCGAGGAATTATCGCAAATCCAAACTGCTCGACAATTCAAATGGTTCAGGCACTCAAGCCACTTGACGACACTTACGGAATTGAGAGAGTTGATGTTGCAACTTATCAGGCGACAAGCGGTGCGGGAAAAAGTGCGATGGAAGAGTTAGGAAATCAGATGAAAGATTTTTTTGAATTCAAGCTTGACAAGTCGGAACACAAATCTTTTCCACACCAAATTGCACTAAATGTAATTCCACAAATTGATAAGTTTATGGAGAGTGGCTACACAAAAGAGGAAGAAAAAATGATTTTTGAATCTCAAAAGATTTTAGAAAAAGAGTTTCAAATTTCAGCAACTTGTGTTCGAGTTCCAACTTTCCGAGGTCATGCTGAATCTGTTTCGGTCTTATGTAAAAGTGAAGTGAATGCCGATGAGGTCAGAAATATTCTTGCTGAATCTCCGAACCTCATCGTAATTGACGAACCAAGCGAAAACAGTTATCCAATGCCTGTAATGAGTCTTGAGAGAGATGAGACTTTTGTGGGTCGAATCCGAAAAGATTTATACAATCCAAACATGCTACATTTTTGGGTTGTTGCCGACAATTTACGAGTTGGGGCTGCGACAAATGCCGTTAGAATTGCAAAAAGTTGGATTGAAATGGAGGAAGAAAATTGATATTTATTGATGCATGTTTTGGTAAAAAAACTCCATACACACCAATTTGGATGATGAGACAAGCTGGTCGGTATTTAAGCGAATATATGGCTGTCCGACAACAAGCTGGTAATTTTTTAAATCTCTGCCACAATCCAAAATTGGCTTCTGAAGTTACACTACAACCAATTGATATTCTTGGAGTTGATGCGGCGATTCTCTTTTCTGATATTCTTGTTGTTCCAAACGAAATGGGAATGGAACTTGAATTTTTAAAAGGTGAAGGTCCAAAATTTCCAAAACCATTAGAAACTGATGAAGACTTAGATAATCTCGACATGAGTGCAAGTGAAAAACTAACTTATGTTTATGAGACAATTCAGCTTGTCCGAAAAGATTTAGCTCCTGAAAAAGCACTAATTGGATTTGCTGGTAGCCCTTGGACTCTTGCTACTTACATGATTGAGGGTGGTGGAACAAAAACTTATTCAAAAGTCAAAAAACTTCTCTACTCAAATCCTGCTTACATGCACAAGCTTCTTGAAAAATTGACAAAAGTCCTAATCGAATATCTTCAAAAACAGATTGACTCTGGAGTAAATGCGGTTCAGGTTTTTGATTCTTGGGCTGCCGCACTTGAAAAAGATTCGTTTTTTGAATTCTCATGGAAATATATGGTGGAAATTGCTGAAACTCTGAAAAAGAATAATCCAGAAATTCCTGTAATTCTGTTTCCAAAAGGTGTCGGTGCTTATCTTGATGGAATTTACGGAGACTTTGATGTTTTTGGTGTTGATTGGGGAACTCCAATTGAACTCGCAAAAGAGAAATTAGGTGATAAATATGTTCTTCAAGGAAATCTTGAGCCGACTCGACTTTACAGCAAAGATGCGATTGATAAAGGTGTTGATCATATTTTAGATGTTATGCAAAATGAGAGACATATTTTTAATTTAGGTCATGGAATGCTTCCAGATTTAGATCGTGAAAATGCAAAATATTTAGTAAAAAAAGTGCAAAAGGAGAGTGCTAAGTGAAGATTTCAATTCTTTTAGAAAACGGTCTATTTTTCGAGGGTGAAGGTTTTGGAGCAGAGGGGACGACTGTTGGTGAAATCGTTTTTAACACTGCAATAACTGGATACCAAGAAATTATTACAGATCCAAGTTATGCGGGGCAATTTGTTCTTTTTACAACTCCAGAAATTGGGAATGTGGGAATAAATGGGCAAGATATGGAGAGTTCAAAAGCTCACTGCAAAGGTATTTTTGTTAGAAGTTTCAACAAGGAGTTTTCAAACTTTCGGGGAGAACAGGACTTAGATACTTTTCTAAAATCGCAAAATGTGATGGGAATTTCTGAAATTGATACTCGATTTTTAACAAAAACTTTACGAAAAGAGGGAGCAATGATGATGGTTGCCTCTACGAAATATCACACAAAAGAGGCTCTCGAACCAGTTCTTAAAAGTTCTCCACGAATTGAAGATATAAATTATATCGATGAGGTCAGCACAAAAGAGAGCTATATTCACAACTCTGGAAAATTTGATATTTCAAAATTTGATTTTGAAACAGAAGTTGAGAAAAAAGCAAAAATTGTTGCTGTCGATTTTGGTGTAAAACGAAATATTTTAAATGAATTATCTTCGGCAGGTGTTGAAGTTGAAGTTGTTCCAAATAAAATAGAAATTTCTGCAATTTTGGAAAAATACAATTCGGGTGAAATCAAAGGTGTGTTTTTATCAAATGGACCAGGCGATCCACTTGTATTAAAAAGAGAAGCTGAAATGATTTCAGAACTTGTAAAAGCAGAAGTGCCAATGTTTGGAATTTGCCTTGGACACCAATTGCTTTCAATTGCAAACGGATATGAGACTGAGAAATTGAAATTTGGTCATCATGGTGGAAATCATCCAGTTAAAAACCTGAAAACTGGTGCAGTGGAAATCACTTCTCAAAATCACAACTATTCTGTGCCAAATGAGATTGAAAATATCGCAGAAGTTTCTCACAGAAATCTTTTTGACAACACAATCGAGGGTCTTGTGTATAAAAATTCTCCAATTTTTTCAGTGCAACATCACCCTGAAGCTAGTCCAGGACCACACGAAAGTAATTATATTTTTCAACAATTTGTTGAACATATTTTAAAGTCATAATTATTTTTTGGATACTGAAAAAAACTTTAGTATCCAGTGAAATCCTATGATCTTCTTCTTTTCGTGAAGATTGTCGAATCGAGTCCGATAATGACAAAGTCTGTGTTTGAAAACAGTTTTTCGCACTGTTTGGAAAAAAGAGATTTTAAACGAAATTTT
>AKKQ01000040.1 GCA_000276965.1 Thiovulum sp. ES
CCTTGTTCGACTCTTTGACGGAAAAAAATATTTAACTCCATTCCACTTTTTGCCATATGCAAAAAAGACAAAATACTACTTTGAAATTACAAAAGTTGTTATCACAAAAAGCTTTCAAACTTTCAGAAACACCAATTCAAAATTTTCAATAAATCTCTCTGTTGATGATATTACAAATAGAGAGGTTACAGATTTTATTGAAAATGCAATTAAAAATTTTCCAAGACCTGAAAACATCACTTTTGAACTTCTTGAGAGCGAACAGATTGAGAATTTTGATGAAATCAAAAATTTTATTGAGCATGTCCGAAAATATGGAGTGAAGATTGCAATTGATGATTTTGGTAGCGGATACTCAAATTTCTCCTATCTTGTTCAACTTAAACCAGATATTTTAAAACTCGATGGTTCTTTAATTAAAGGAATTGCATCAGATGAAAGTAGTTACCTAATTACAAAACTGATTGTCGAATTTGCACACAAAAGTGGTTTTACAGTTATCGCAGAATTTGTTGATTCTGAGGAGATTTTAAACAAGGGTATTGAACTTGGGATAGATAGCTTCCAAGGATTTTATTTAGCAAAACCGTCAAAAGATGTTTAAATGTTTGGATTTCTGAAGTTTCTATATTTTGCCTTTCACTCACTCATAATTGGTTTAGCAATCATACTTTCTGGAGTTATAACTATTCTAATTTACTCAATTCTATTTGGTCTAAATATTGAAGTGGATAGAGAGTTTGAGGGTGTCTATGTTGGAAATATTTTTATTAAATATGAAGATAAATTTTCAATAATTGCCGATGAGGTCAGAGTAGAGATTAAAGAGAATAATGAGACGACAGAAATTCCTGATTTAGGCGAAATCTTTGGCTATGTCAAAATGGCTCAAAAATATATTGGTGAGATTCGTGTTGAAAAATTAGATATTTTAGATATTGAAGCAAAAATATCTTATAAAAATGGAAATATTGAAATATTTTCAGAACCATACATTTTAAAAACAGAAACAGAGATTTCAGAACGGGGCTTTTATGTCAAAATCCCTCTTTTTGCTGTGCGAGAATTTGATGTTGTTGGTGATGGAGAGATTTTCTTAAATTTTGAAAATAGTGAAATTATTGCGGGAATAAATGGAACTTCTCGAGGGTTAAAACTAAATATTTTAAGTAAATTAGAAGATTTTGAAAAAGTTTCTGTTTCAATCAAAAGCGACAAAATATACAATTTAAATCCAATTTTCGACCTCATCGACCTACGAATTAATGCACTTAAAAATCTATCCTATGAATATTTAAAAATCGAGAAAGCAAAAACAAAATTCTCTGTCTCTGAACCAAAAAAAGCATTGGAAAATCTTTTTGTAACTGTTACAGGAGAAAATATTGGATACAGATTTGAACCTTTATTACCAAAAGGTGAAGTTGGATTTGCAACAGCGACTTTAAAAAATGGGAATTTAGAAGTTGAACTTGAAAATGGAAAATATGGCGACACAGATTTAAGTGGAAAAGCTGAAATTGAAAATATTCTTACAAACACAATTTTAAGAATTGATGCAAACACAATTTTAAATCCAGATTCAAAAACAATTAGAGAGACCATTAGATATTACTCTGGCTTAGAGAGTTTGCCTGTTCAAATTCGTGGAAATTTAGATACAAATTTTAAAATGGTGTTCCCTTTTGACAGTGATCTTGAATTTGTTATAAATTCTGAAATTATTGGAAATGGAGTTCCAAAATCTAACAAACTTCCAAATTTAAGTTCAGGGAAATTGAAACTATTTTTTCCAAGTCTGGAAATGGAATTGCTAAAAATAGGAGCTGGTTTTGGGAAAATTGCGGAAACAGAAATTTCTGGAAAGTTGGATTTAAGAAAATCTGAATTAGATTTGGATGCAGAAATAGAGAGAGTTTTTTTAGATGGAAATTCATCATTGAAAAAAAAGAGCTTTGCAAAAATTCATGGAAACTATTTAGAAAAAATAGATATAAATTTGGATGAGACTTTTTGGAAATTTTCAAATATCCCAGTATCCGCATCTCCATTTTTTGCGAGTTACAATATTAGAAATAGTTTTGCTAAAGTCAAAAATCTAGGTTTGGATGTTCGAGATTATAATTTTACTGGAGAAATTAGCGGAAATTTTGATGTCAAAAAAATGGGTGGAAATTCTGAAATAGAAATTGAGAAACTCCATTTTTCAGAACTAAATATATCGAACGAAACTATTCCTGTTTTTTATCAAATTGGCGATGAGGTCGCTGTGCAAATTCCTAAATTGGATTTTGATCTGAAAGTTGCTGAAAAAACTGAAATTGAAATTGGGAAAGTTGAACTTGTTACACCTTTTGTTCCACTTACAAAAAAATATCCGCCAATTTTTGGAGATGTTTCTGTTGAAATTTCTGAAAAAATTGAAATCAATTCGCATTTAAAAATTGAGAATCAACATGTTTTAAAAAATGGAAATGAGTTTGTTCGTGATTTAAATATTTCTGGTGAAATTTCTGGTGAAAAAATCAAGTTTGGATTAAATCGAGATGTTTTCTTTATGAAAAATGGAGAAAAAATGAATCTTGTTTTTCACAACTATGATTTAAATTTGTCCGCACTTTCTGAATTTACTGGTGAAAACAACAAAAGTGAAAAAGCTGAAGAGAGCGAAAACAACTCATCACTTCCAGATTTAAAAGTTTTTTTGAAAGAGAACACTATTTATTTGAATGAGAAACCGCTACTTGTAGATTTAAAAAATGGATTTGTCAAAATTGATAAAAATGGGATTTCTGCACAAACAAACTTAGCAAGTCGAGGTGAAATCGAGTTTCAAATGGTTGGCGACAAATTTATTGCTAAAGGTTTGAATCTTGATCAGAAATTTCTCTTTAATTTGACAAAATTTGATGGAATTTCTGGCGGAAATTACAATTTATATGCAAAAGGAGAGGGTGAAAATATTTCGGGAATCGTCCAATTTACAAGATTAAAAGTTAAAAATATGGAACTTGTGAATAATCTCCTTGCATTTATAAATACTGTTCCTGCACTTTTAACACTCTCAAGACCTGGGTTTAATCACAATGGTTTATGGATCACTGCAGGTTATGGGGTTTTTGAGAAGAGAGGAGACCTCATCGAACTTCAAGATGTCAAAATTTATGGTGAAACTGTCAATATGGATTTGAGCGGGAAAATTGATTTAGAAAATGAGAGCTTGGATTTACAAATTGATATTTCTGCGGTGAAATATTTAGATAAATTTATTGCAAATGTGCCAATAGCAAACTATATGATTTTGGGTGAAAAAGGCTCTCTCTCAACAGGAATTACTATAAAAGGGAGTTTTGACAATCCAGAAATTGCTCCCGAATTGCACAAAGAAATTATCTCCACTCCAATAGTTATTGGGAAAAGAATTTTAAAACTTCCTCAAAAAGTTTTAGAATTTATAAAATCCCTAAATCTTGAAGATAAAGAGGGAAAAGAGGAACTTAAAAAGCTCCTTTCGGAATAAATTTTGTAGTTAAAATTGCAAATAGAACAAAATCCTCTTTTGATAAGATTTCATATCTACATATCAGTGAAAATGGTGGTTTTAACAAATGGCTAAAGAAGAGGAAGAAAAGACAATTACTCTCGGAGAGGGTGATTTAGACAAAGAGATTAAAGCGGAAGATTCTGAAAAAGAGGCTTCAAAAGAGGAAGGGAAAAAATTAAGTTTCTCTCTTCCTGATCCAAAAGTAATTTTAAAAAAGAATACTCAAAGATTACAAGAGGTTTTAGAACCGCACAAAGATAAAATTAAAATTTATGGTTTGGCAGGTGCTTCTCTTATTGTTCTCTTCTTGGTTCTATTTTTAATTTTAACAACATTCAGTGGCGATGAGGTCGTTGAAGTTAGCGAGGATAAAGAGTTTGAAATTCTTACTGATATTGCCTTTAGTAATAATGGAAAAGAGAGAACCGAAGAGACTCAAGTTGAAGAACTTGTTCAAAAAGCAAATCTACTTTATCAAAATGGAAATCGTGAAGAGGCTCTAAAATTGTATGGGCGAATTGCAACTTACAATGCTTCACTCTCATATTACAATTTAGGTGTTTCGCGAATCAAAGGTGGTCAATGCAAAGAGGCAATCGAGGCTTTTGATAATGCGATTCAAAATCGAGAACACATAACACCAAGTGCAATTAATGCTGCGGTTTGTAGCAAGGAGTTGAATCAGAGTGAGCAGATGATGGCTTATCTTGATTTAGCCTATAAACATTTGCCTGAAGAATTGGACTCGTCGCTTTACAGTTTTTATTACTCGATGATTTCTTACTATCGCGGGGACTATTTTGAGTCTTTTTCATCATTAAAACACCGAACTTCTGAACATTTTACCGACACAAAAAACATGATGGAGAGTCGTGTAAATATTCTGTTTGAAAATTATTCAAATGGGGCGGATGCACTTGAAAAAAGTATTCAGAAAGAGGATCGTGCTTCACTTGGTTTGTTGTATGCAAATTTTGGTGAATTGGATTTAGCAAAAGAGAATTTAGAAAAAGCTCTTGAAAGGAAAAAAGTGAAAGATTTGGAGTTTGCACAAGATTCACTTTCACTTTCGCTTGTGGATTTAAAATTAGGAGATGTTGGAAAATCTGGAGAAAGAATCAAAGAACTTTACACAAGTTTTGGAGATGAAAATCTTTCAAAGATTTACGATTATGACCTGTTTTTAAAAGAGAGTCTTTTTGATGTTCAAAAGGCACAGAGATATTTCCAAAAAGAGTTGCAATTTGTAAAATATCCAGCCTATCAAATTTTGTTTCACTTTGCACCTTATAAAGTTTTTGATGCAAAAAAGAGTCTGAATATTATTCGTAAAGGTAGTGTAAATATTGCACTTGGAGATAACGGAGAAGCAAACGAATATTTACAAAAAGGTGCAAAAAGTTCTGATGTGAATAAAGATATTGTTCTTGCAATTAAGGAAATTTTAAATAAGCGATTGCGACTTGCAAATAAAATGTTGCGAGAAATGGAACAAGATAATCCAAAACATGCAATTTTGCAATACGATTTAGGTTTAACTTATGCACAGCTCGGAGACATGAAAACAGCGAGTGAGCATTTTGTAAAAAGTTTTCATCTTGATTCACGGGATTATATTTCTGGAGTTTTCGCACTTTTAACTGGTGAGTTAGCAGGTCAAGATTTAGAACAACTCGGTCAAGTGCTTCATGAAAATTTAGCTTTTGAGCCAGACGGCAAAAATAAAGAGTTGATTCTTTCACTTCTCGCTTTTCAACGAGGTGCAATGAGTTCGCTAAAAGAGTGGCTTGATAAAAGTGGAGAAAGCAAGAAAAATGATCTTTTTCAACTCGGCTTAGCTTATTTAAGCACAATTTATATTGACGATGTGAAAGGGAATAAGGAGATTGCTCGACTAATTTACGGAAAGTTGCCTGAAGATATTTTATCAAACATGCTTTACATGTATTCAAATTTTAAAGATTTAGATATTAAAGAGTTTTCACGGGAAACAATCGCACATTTTCAAAATCGACAATTGCCGTATTCTGACTTTTTCTACGGATCAAGAATCACTCAAGAGATGTTTATTAAATTTAATTTACTAACAGGAAAACTTGATGAGGTCGAAAGAAAATTAAAATATTTTAACTCTGTGGAATTGAGAAATCGAGAGGGAATTTTACAAGCATTGGCACTTACAAAAATATACAATCAGGATTTTGAAGGTGCTTTTCAGATTTACAATGACCTCATCGATGATTACAACTTAAGAGATTCCCGAACACTTTTCTTGGCAGGAATTTCAGCAATTGGCGGAAAACATTACAACAATGCTGTGGCACTTTTTGAGATGGCAAGATTGAAAAACAACTACAATTTAGAGACTCGATATGCTCTTGGTCTTCTTTATACTCAAGTCAAGAATTTTGAAGCTAGTGGAAATCAATTCAAAAAATTTGGTTCAACTCCATTCTATTCTGACTTTTTTGATTTCAACATAAAGAATTAAAATGTTTACTGGACTAATTAGAGAAATTGGAAAAGTGGAGAGTTTTTCTAACTCTCTGCTAAAAATCCGTGCAAATTACACTCCAAAAATTGGCGATAGTATCGCTGTAAATGGGACTTGCTTGACTGTTGTTGAGTTATGGGGCGGGGGTTTCTCCGTCGAGCTTTCACCAGAAACTGAAACTCACATTGCTATTGAAAATTTAAGCGATGAGGTTCATATTGAACCCGCAATGATTATGGGAGACCGTTTTGAAGGGCATGTTGTTCAGGGGCATGTTGATACTATTGGAACTGTTCGGCGAATTAAAAAAAATGGCAACAGCACAATTTTTGACATCGGAATTGATAAAGAGAAAATCGCTCTCATGATGCCAAAAGGTAGTGTCGCAATTGATGGTGTGAGTTTGACAGTTAATCGAGTTTTGAAAGATGGAATTGAATTGACAATTATTCCACACACAATCGAAAATACAATCTTTAAAAACTATAAAATTGGAACTAGAATTAATGTTGAAACCGATCTTTTCGCACGATATGTCGCCAGAATTTTAAACTTTAAAAAAGAGTTTTCTTGGGAAGATATAGAGCAAATTTCAGCGATATACTAAAAGTGAAAAAGCCCTTGGAGTTTCATCAAAAAGTTGCGACAAGATTAGTTGGGAAGCCCAACTTCAAAAAATCCGTAGAAGATTTTTAAATGGTGGGTCTGAATTTAAGCGAAGAACTCTTTTATCTTTAAAATAGTGTTGTTTTCCAAACATCTTCATCTTTTGTTTGAAGACCGAGTTCTTGTAAAAATTTGTTCAAATTTTGGGGTCGTGGTTTGTCTCCTTTTTTTGTGGAAACAAGTTTTTTTGCTTCTTCTGAAAAATCTCCACTCATCACGATTTCACAAAGTTCCGTAACTGTGTAATATTTTTCAGTTGTTGAAAGACCTTTTTTCTCAGCAATTTTCAAAAAATCGACACCAGTCTCTTTTGCAACAGCCCGATTTGAAGTTATTGCTAATTCCTCTTTTCGAGTTATTCCAATTTTGTAGAAAACTCTCTCAAAAATACCAAATTCCTTTTCTGAAATTTCTAAAACTCTGGCTCTCTCTTCAAGTTTTGTCAAATTGAAATTTTGAGAAAAATAATTTCCAACTTTTTGTAAAATCAAATCTTCAGCCCAATCACGAAACTTTTTTGCTTGTTCAGATTTGATGAAAAACCCAAGTCGGATAACTCCTCTTTTTGTCCAAACAGTAGTTTTTCTTTTCTGTTTTCCATCAAAAACTTCATAATTAGAGAGGAAATGTTTTCCTTCGATTAGCTCATCTTTATGATTGCTTTTTTGCGAACGAATATTTTCAATTGAAACTCCGTAACCTTTTGCAACTTCTTTTGTGGAGAGTAAAAACTCAAAATTATCATTTTCGATAACTTCTATTTCTATAAGGTTATTCCCATTTTGAAATGGAATTGTTTGCATAGAAAACCTTTGTTTTCTGAATTATATTTATTTTTGAATTAAAACAAGGTTAAAAAATTCATTAATGAAGTTTTTGAAATTTTAAAAGCTACCGTTGAAATTTTAAACGGTAGCTTTTTGTTGATGTTTAGAAAATATTGAAAAACCTTTTGTAATATATTCAATACCTGTTTTTAGCTCTCTGTTTTCCATAAGTAATTTTAAAGCTAATACAGTCATCTTTGGAATATCATCAGTAGAAGCCCATCTATTCACAGTTCCATTTGGAACACCAATTTTTTTAGCAAGTTCTTTTTGAGTGATTCCAAGTTCTCGACAAGTTTTTTTAACTAAGTTTTCTTCTCTGTTTTCCAAAAAAACACCTTTTCAAGTTTTCAATATTTTAACACTTTGTGAAATTGAGAGGCCCTGAAATGAATTCAGAACAATCACCAAAACAAGTTTATGCTGAATTTATTTCAGTGGAAAGCCCGTCCCAAAAGGAACGGTAAAAAACTTTAAATCACAAAATTTAACAAAAAAAGAACCCCGTACTTGATACGGGGCTATAAGTCACGGACACAAACAGCAAAGTAACTGCTCGTCCGAACGTCCCAAAGGTCGTAGCCACCGTCGAAATCGACAATCCAAGAAAAGGAACTATCATTTTTACTTATACTCCAATACGAAGAGGTTTCACTACGAAGATTTTTAAACTCTTTCTTGTTTCTGTAAGCTGTTTTTAGTTCATCTTTGTTTGGAAGTCTCCAATTTGAGAAACCAAGAAGTCGAAGTTTTTCACAATATTCACAAGCACTTTTCCAATTCATCAGTTCTGGCAAATCGAAATCTTGAAACATCAATTTTCCAACTGTGATTGTTTTTGAGGCAATTTCTGGTTCTCGTTCTCGTTCTCGTTCTCGTTTTCGTTCTCGTTTTCGTTCGATTTCAAACAAAATATCTTTTTTGAAATCTTTTCCAAAATATTTTTCACCAAAAAACTCTGCTGAAACTTCAACAACTTCAAAGCTTTCATTAAAGTAGAAATCAAAGTTTTTCACACTCTCTTTAAAATCTTGTGCAATATCTCGAGGAACATCAACTTTAAATTTGATGGAGTAAGTTTTTTCTTCAACAGAAAAAGCGACCTCATCGGCATCATATCTCATTGAAATATTTTGTTCCCCAGAATAATAGTTTAAAGCCTCCTCTGTAATCCTGTGTTGAAGTTCAGCTTTTGTCTCAAACTCATCTTGTGTCTGTTCTTTGGAATATTGCTCTCTAAACTCTTTAAAATCCTTTGATTCCATAATATGAATTTTTTTATTCCCATTCCAAATAAAAAGTTCTAAACTTTTTTCCTCTCTCCCCATTTTTATCTCCTTATATTTTATGGAATTATTGTAACTTAAAAATGCTAAGCTCCACTTCTCTTTTGCCTCTAAAAAATCGTATTTGTCAAAATCAATTTCGACTTTATTTCTGATTTTCTGGAGTTTTTCAATCTCTTCAATTGATAGGTTAGAAAAGTCGTATCGGTGAAAAGTTGAAACAATTTTTCTGATATGTTCCAATTTGATAGTTTGAAAAATTGAGAAGAGAAAACCCTGTAATTTTTTAGAATCACTCTCAACTAAATCGATAATTTTTCTATCTGGACTCAATCTTAAAATAAAAAATATTGTTTTTGACAAGATAGATTTTTCTAAATAATCTAAGCAAATTTTATCTGCAAGATATGGAAAATTATCATAAATATAGAGTTCATTTTTTGCACGAGTTGAAGCAACATACCAGATACTTTTATCGTTCCAAAAAGTATTTTCAAAAAGAATAACAATATCAAATTGCAAACCTTTTGAAGAGTGAGCCGTAACAAAAAATAGATTTTCATGATCAATTTCAATTACCTGTTTTAATTGAAAAAGCTCTTTGTTCTTTCCTGAAATAATTGCAACTCTGTTTTTATCAACTTTTGAGTTTATTATCTTTTTCACTTCTCTAAAATCTGAAATATTTTCAACAACTCCACCATCAGAAACTGACTTTGCTGAATTGCTTCCCATAATTCTATTTCCGTGTTCAACAATTGCTTTTTTACTACGGAAATTTGTTGTTAAAGTGTGCCGTTTTACTGGTGAAAAATATCTTTCAAAATGTCTAAAAAACTCAACTTTTGCACCAGCAAAACTGTAAATGTGTTGCCAATCATCACCAACTGCAAAAAAATTGATTTCTGAATTCAACTTTAGAATTCTTTGAATTAAATTGAAAAACAGTTCTGTAAAATCCTGAAATTCATCAACAAGAATATGTTTGATTTTTGCTACATCTCTTCGACTTATTTTCTCCGTTGCCTCGCGAACCATTCGATCAAAAATATCTGAATTGTTTCGACCAACTTTCAAATTTGCAAAGTCATTGGAAAAACTGTGAAAAGTTTTTGCAATTTTTAAACCGAGTCGTTCATTAACCTCATCAACTGCTTTATTGTTGAATGCAAAAATAAGAATTTCATCTTGTAAAACTCCATTTTTCAAAAGCCTTTTTGCTCTTTCAGTCAAAACCCTAGTTTTTCCACTTCCTGCTCTTGCTGTAACCAGAATATTTTTTGTCGTGCAATTTATCGCTTTTTTCTGTTCTTCTGAAAATTCCAAAACTCTCCTTTTTCAAAAATTCTACCTAAAAAATCTCTTTCAAAATCTCTTTTTTCCAAACTGTGTGAAAAACTGTTTTTTCTGAATATTGAGATTTGTTTTGAACAAAATCAGAAAAATATTTAGCTTTTTCTGTTGCTTTCCAGATTCCATCAATTTTCTCTTGAAAACCGTGAGATTCAAGAATTTTGTTTAGGTTTTGAGGTCGAGGTTTATCTCCTGCTTTTGTGGAAACAAGTTTTTTAACCTCATCTGAATATTTATCAGAGTCCATAACTTTTTGACAAAGTTCCGTAACAGTAAAGTATTTTTCTGGAGTTGAAATGCCTTTCTTTTCAGCAAGTTCTATAAAATCGACACCAGTCTCTTTTGCAACAGCCCGATTTGAAGTTATTGCTAATTCCTCTTTTCGAGTTATTCCAATTTTGTAGAAAACTCTTTCAAAAACTCCGAACTCTTTTTCTGAAATTTCCAAAAGTTCAGCTCTTTCACGAATTTTTTGCAAATTTAAATTTTGAGAAAAATCATTTTCAACTTTTTGTAGAATCAAATCTTCAGCCCAATCACGAAACTTTTTTGCTCGTTCAGATTTTATAAAAAACCCTAAACGGACAACTCCCCTTTTTGTCCAGAAAGTTTTAGTTCTAACTTTTGGAGGTAAAATAATTCCAAAATTTTTAGCATTTTTTTGAGTAACAACTACAAAATGTTTATTTTCAATTAATTCATCTTTGTGATTTGATTTATGATCTCGAATAACTCTCTCTTCAACTCTGTAGCCTTTAGCAACTTCATAATTCGACAAAAGAAATTCAAACTCCTTGTTTTAAATTATTTCAATATTTTCATTCTCAAAAGTCATCAACATAATTATCCTTTTTGTAAAATCTTAGCATATTGTAATATATATTTATATAAATGTAATCATTATCCACTTATTTGACTGTCGATTTTTTCGACACTCAAAATTTATAAATAAGTTAGAACTTCTCTAAACTTATTTTTAAACTGAATTTCTTTATGATAATTAATTAATAGATTTAAATGATTTATAAAATATTCAGGAATTTCACCTTTTGAACTCCAAGCTCTTACAGTTCCACCATGAACACCAATTCTTTCAGCTAATTCTTTTTGAGTAATTCCAAGTTCTCGGCAAGTCTTTTTAACTAAATTTTCCTCTTTGTTTTCCAAAAAATCCCCTTTTCATTTTTCAAAAATTCTACCTAAAAAATCTCTTCCAAAACTTCCATTTTCCAAACAGTGTGAAAAACTGTTTTTTCTGAATATTTTGATTTGTTTTGAACAAAATCGGAGAAATTTTTAGCTTTTTCGGTCGGTTTCCAGATTCCATCAATTTTCTCTTGAAAACCGTGAGATTCAAGAGTTTTGTTCAAATTTTGAGGTCTTGGTTTGTCTCCTGCTTTTGTGGAAACAAGTTTTTTAGTTTCATCTGAAAATTTATCAGAATCCATAACTTTTTGGCAAAGTTCTGTAACAGTGAAATATTTTTCTGAAGTCGAGATTCCTTTCTTTTCAGCAAGTTCTATAAAATCGACACCAGTCTCTTTTGCAACAGCCCGATTTGAAGTTATTGCTAATTCCTCTTTTCGAGTTATTCCAATTTTGTAGAAAACTCTTTCAAAAACTCCAAACTCTTTTTCTGAAATTTCCAAAAGTTCAGCTCTTTCACGAATTTTTTGCAAATTTAAATTTTGAGAAAAATCATTTTCAACTTTTTGTAGAATCAAATCTTCAGCCCAATCACGAAACTTTTTTGCTCGTTCAGATTTTATAAAAAACCCAAGTCTAATAACTCCCATTTTTGTCCAATAAGTTTTAGTTCTAACTTTTGGAGGTAAAATAATTCCAAAACTTTCAGCATTTTTTTGAGTAACAACTACAAAATGTTTATTTTCAATTAATTCATCTTTGTGATTTGATTTTTGCATTCTAATATTATCTTCAGAAACATCATAGCCTCTAGCAACATCACTGTTTGACATTAGAAAACCTAAATCTATATTTTCTAAAACTTCTAAGTCAATATTCTCAAATTTTGTAACCATTTTCAACCTTATTATTTTGACTGTAAAGAATATTTACGGTCAAATTATACAAAATAAATTGAATATGTCAATTTAATATTTTCTCATAAGTATTTAATTTAGTTAATATAATCAAGTATTGCTCAATATATTCAGGAATTTTTCTTTTGTTTAAATTCCATCTTGATAAATTTCCACGATCTATTTTTGTAATTTCAGCTAATTTTTTTTGAGTAATTCCAAGTTCTCGGCAAGTCTTTTTAACTAAATTTTCCTCTTTGTTTTCCAAAAAATCCCCTTTTCATTTTTCAAAAATTCTACCTAAAATATTTCTTAAAATCACTTTTCTATCCTCCAATTGTATTTGTGTGTAAAATATGCTAAATTGGAAATATCACGGGTAAAACTTCTCTAATTTGTTATATTTTCAAACTCCTTTAATTTTGTGTAAATGTCGTTCAATCGAATATAATTTATGGATTTTTCTTTTTTGAAATTTCCCCGAGTGGGGAAAGTGAGAGAGAATTATTTAGAAAGAACTTCTTTTACAGCTTTTCCAATGTCAGCAGGTGAAACAACAACTTTCACTCCAGCTTCTTCAAGAGCAGCCATTTTTTCAGCAGCAGTCCCAGCAGAACCAGAAATAATAGCTCCAGCATGTCCCATTCTCTTACCTTTTGGTGCAGTTTGACCAGCGATAAATGCAACAACAGGTTTTGTGATTTGCTCTTTAATTAGTTTTGCAGCTTGAATTTCAAGGTCTCCACCAATTTCACCAATCATAACGATAGCTTCAGTCTCTGGATCAGCCTCAAACATTGGAAGAAGTTGTTTGTAAGATAAACCGATAATTGGGTCTCCACCAATTCCAACAGCTGTTGTAATTCCAAAACCTTCTTGAACAACTTGATTAGCAGACTCGTAAGTTAGAGTTCCAGATTTTGAGATAAGACCAACATTTCCTTTTTTGAAAATGAACCCCGGCATAATCCCGATTTTACACTCGTCAGCTGTGATAATCCCTGGGCAGTTTGGTCCAATTGTATTCATGCCTTTTTTAGTTGCATAAGCTTTTGCCATTCCCATATCTTTAACAGGTGCACCCTCTGTAATAATTACAGAAAGTTCGATACCAGCATCAGCAGCTTCCATAACAGCATCAGCAACAAAAGCAGGTGGAACAAAAATCATTGATACTGTCGCACCAGTATTTTTAACAGCATCAGCAACCGTATTGAAAACTGGTTTTCCTAAATGCTCTTGACCACCTTTATTTGGTGTAACACCTCCGACAATTTGAGTCCCGTAATCGAGACATTGACTAGCATGAAAAGTTCCCTCTTTTCCTGTGAAACCTTGAACGATAACTTTCGTATCTTTATTTACTAAAATACTCACTTATTTTCCTTTTAAATATTTTATTTTAAATTTGTGTAACACTTTTCAATTTCAAGAGATTGCAAATTTTTAATTCTTCTTTCCATTTCAAAGTAATCAACACTTTTCCATGCAATAAACGGCAATGCTAAAATATCACCACTTGGAAAAATTCTCTTTTGTCTCTGTTTTTCAACTTTCACTTCACTAAGTCTTTTACGAACCTCATCGCAACTCAAAACAGAGTCGTAATAAAATTCACTTTTGTAAGAATCTGAAAATAGAAACAGAGGTAAAAATATAAAAAGTGCTACTTGCAATGGAGTTCCTTTACAGATTTTAAGTTTCCATAAATAGATTTCAAATCAGAAATTTTTAAACTGTCAAAACTCTCTGAAATAGAAAACCTAATTTGATTTCCACTTCTCCATAATTTGACAAAATGCCAATATTGACCAATTACATAACTTCCAAAAACTTCAGAAATTCCACCTTTAGAAAGTGAAACAATCATCTCTGCAATGAGTTGCCATTTTGGATTTCCATCAGGCAAACTCTTTTTATATTCTTGAAGAAAGAAAAAAGGCTTTTCTGGTTTAAAATTTCCACGAGCCACCATAAAATAAGGTTTTCCGTAAAGTAGAACTTTTTCAAATTCAAACTGAAAATCTCTCTCCAACCAAGCCCGAAATTCTCCACACTGAAAATCTACTAAATTTAGAATTGGTGCAATAAATAGCATTTTCAACTCCTCTTCTAAATAGTCTTCAATGTAATTTCTATTCTTCTCGATGAGGTCGGCTAACTTTTTTTCAACTTCACTAGAAATTTCAACTTCACCAAATTGTAAAATCTCTTTTTCCTGTGAAATATCAAAATATTCAACTAAATCCTCCACAAAGATTTTTCCAAAGCTTAATTTAGTCATCTTAATTATTGCTTTTTCGTTTTCCTATTTCTGCTAGAAGTTTTGCTATGTCAATGCCATTAGTCATGTCTATAACTGTTCCTCTAGCATTATTCATGTCTATTTCATTTCTTAAAATTGGATTACTCACAGACTCATCTGTTTTCCAAACCCAATCAGCTTCAAAATATTCTTGCTCTTCAGAATCTTTATGATCTTTTATTTCAGAAACAGCATAACCAACAGCAATAATTCTATTATCGTTGTGATAAGACAGAATTAAATCACCTTTTTTTACTTTATGTATATTTGGCTTTAGCCCTTTCCAAGCAATAACGATATTTTGATTTATAACAAAGTTACTTGCTTGTTTTTCACCAAAACCATCTTTATCTCTTTGATTTGTACCAATTCTCCAAATTTTCATCATAGACTATTTACTTTCTTTGCACCATCAACAAGATTTTCAGCAGCAATAATATTATCAATTTGACTGTTTTGAAGAATTATTTTTGCCTCTTCTGCATTTGTTCCATCAAGTCTTACAACAACAGGAACATCTACTTTTGTGATTTTTGTAGCTTCAAGAATTCCGTTTGCAACTCGATCACATCGAACAATTCCACCGAAAATATTCACGAAAATTGCTTTAACATTTTTGTCTCGAAGAATAATGTCAAAACCTTTTGCAACAGTTTGCGGATTTGCAGCACCACCAACATCTAAGAAGTTAGCAGGTTCTCCACCCTCGTGTTTAATAATATCCATAGTTGCCATTGCAAGACCTGCACCATTTACCATACAACCAACAGCACCATCTAATTTAATATAACTTAATCCAGATGCTTTTGCTTCAGTTTCAGTAGGCTCTTCTTCTGATAAATCTCTCATAGCTTCAATGTCAGCTTGTCGTCCAAGTGCATTGTCATCAAATCCCATTTTTCCATCAAGTGCGATAAATTTACCTTCACCTGTTTTAATAAGTGGATTGATTTCAACCATTTCCGCATCAGTATCCATATATGCATTGTAAAGTGCAGAAACAAGTTTTCCAAAATGTTTTTGCTCCTCTTTAGAAAGACCTAAACCGAAAGCAAGTTCTCTCATGTGAAAACCTTGAATTCCAATAGCAGGATCAACAGCAACTGTAACGATTTTTTCAGGAGTCTTTTCAGCGACTGTTTCGATGTCCATTCCACCTTCAGTAGAAGCCATGATAATTGGCATTTCTCTAGCTCGGTCAAGAACAACAGAGATGTAGTATTCAGCCTGAATATCTGCACCCTCTTCGATGTAAATCTTTTGAACTAATTTACCCTCTGGTCCAGTTTGGTGTGTAACAAGTTGCATTCCAAGAATAGCTTCCGCATTAGTTCTAACCTCATCGAGACTTTTTGCTAGTTTGACTCCACCGCCAAGTCCTCGACCTCCAGCATGAATTTGAGCTTTAACAACCCAAATATTTCCGCCTAATTCTTCAGCATTTTTGACAGCTTCTTCAACAGTATTGGCAACGATACCCCGTGGAGTCGCAACACCATACTTTTTGAAAATCTCTTTCGCTTGATATTCGTGAATATTCATCGAATAGAATCCTTTCTTTATTTTGTATGTTTCGATTGTATCAGAAAAAACATTTATTTAAAATTTCAAAGTGTAAAATTGTCAATAACTCTTCTGTAAAGAACTCTGCCCTAAAGAACGGAGCTTCCTAGAAACTCCAGACTATTATCCAGATAGATATTATCTAGGTTTAGACGGTACTTCCTACCGCAAGAATATTTTTCGATGCATTCAAACATGCATTTTCAGCCGAAATTTTGACTTGAGTACTGAAGTCAAGAGCAATGAAAATTAGAAGATTTCGTTCAAAGTTTCCTTTTTCCAAACTGTGTGAAAAACAGTTTTTTCGGAATATTTTGATTTGTTTTGCACAAAATCAGAAAACTTTTTTCCTTTTTCTGTTGCTTTCCAAATATCTTCATCTTTTTCTTGAAAACCCAATTTTTCTAAAAGTTTGTTCAGGTTTTGTGGTCGCGGTTTATCGCCTTTTTTTGTCGAAACAAGTTTTTTTGCTTCTTCTGAAAAATCTCCATTCATCACAATTTCACAAAGTTCCGTAACTGTGTAATATTTTTCAGTTGTTGAAAGTCCTTTTTTTTCTGCAATTTCTAAAAAATCCACAGTTGAATCTTTTGCAACAGACTTATTTACAGTAATTCCGAGTTCTTCTTTTCGAGTGATTCCAACTTTTAAATAAGCTTGTTCATAATCGACGGCAAGGTTTGATGCAAAATGGATAAGTTTTGCTCGTTCCTCAATTTTTTCTAAATCAGGTTTTTCAGTTTTTGAAATTGAATAAGAACCAGTTTTACGAATTTGTGGTAGGACTTCTTCCATAATCCACTCTTCGATTTTTTCAGCTTCGGGAAGTCGAGATTTGATAATCAATCGCCAAATATCTGATTCAGGAATTAGCTTTGTTTGTGGATCAAGGGGTGGCATTTCACCACCCCCAACCAAAATAGATAATTTTTCTGATTTCTTACCCAAAACAAGCCGTAAAGCCCCTAGCTTTAGCTATGGGGATATAAGGCTTT
>AKKQ01000041.1 GCA_000276965.1 Thiovulum sp. ES
TTTTTGAACAAATGGCTTCGCAATCCTCTTCCATAGCCTCTTCGTAAGATAGGCTTGGGAGAGGTCAAGATGCCTCCAAAATTTTGGA
Organism: Thiovulum sp. ES; assembly: GCA_000276965.1. Taxonomy (NCBI): domain Bacteria; kingdom Pseudomonadati; phylum Campylobacterota; class Epsilonproteobacteria; order Campylobacterales; family Sulfurimonadaceae; genus Thiovulum; species Thiovulum sp. ES. Next base: position 89 of record AKKQ01000041.1, read on the forward strand.
TAAAATCTTAGAAAATTAGAGGAGGTGTCAATCAATGAAAATTACAAAAACTGTAAAATCAAAGATTACATCTCACTCTAAAATTTTTAATGAGACTCTCAAAATCTACAACAAAGCATTACTTTTTATGATTGATGTTATTTCTAAAGAGTGGAAAAATTTAGAAAATTTATCATCAAAAGAGAAAATAAATTTTGTAGAAAAAATTACTCACGAAACAAGACAAAATCCTTATCCAAAATATGATTTTGATTTCCATTTTTATAAGTTTCCATCATATTTAAGAAGAGCCACAATTTCAGAAGCTATTGGAAATGTTTCATCTCATTTTTCAAGACTCAAAAATTGGGAAAAGAAGAAAGAAGCAAAACTTTTAAAAGGTAAAAAGTTCTACGAAAAACCTCCAAATTTGCCAGAGGAGATAAGCTCTTTTCCTGTTTTTTATCGAAAAGAGATGTTTCAAAAAGTCTCTGATGGAAAAGCTAAAATAAAGATTTTTTATAAAAACAGTTGGAGATGGATAGAAATAAATTATAAGACTGATAATTTACACAACCAAAATATAGAAAATTGGAAAGAGCAAAACCCATCACTTATAAGAAAAGGTAAAAAATATTTTCTACATTTTCCATTTACTGGAGATGTAAAACTTTCCAAGAATGATGAAATTGTAATCGGTGTGGATTTAGGTTTAACAAATTCAGCAGTTTGTTCAGCAGTCGATAAAAACGGCACTGTCATTGGTCGAAAATTTATAAATCAACCAAAAGAGAAAGACCGATTAAAACGACAATTAGGCAAACTTGCTAAAGCTCAACGAAAATCTGGATTGACTGAAAAACCAAATCTTTGGAGAAAGATTAATAACTTACAAAAATATATATCTCAAAATACAGTCGATGAAATTATAAAATTTACTAATGAAGTTGGTGCTACAAAAATTATTTTTGAGCATTTGGGAAAAATAAAAGGTCGAGGTTCTCTTCGTCGAAAACTTCAATTTTGGAGAAAAAACCTAATTCAACAAAAAGCAATCGAAAAAGCCCACCAATTCGGAATGAGAGTAAGCCGTGTTCTTGCTCGTGGAACTTCAAAATATGCTTTTGATGGCTCTGGTGAAATTAGTAGAAATGATAAAAAAGATTTAGCAGAATTTGGAAATGGCAAAAAATATCATGCTGGCTTGTCGGCAAGTTACAATATTGCTAGTCGATATTTTATTAGAGAAATTTCAAAAACCTTGTCGGAAACGAGAAGGTTGCAATTTAAGGCAAAAGTTCCTTTTCTTGCAGATAGAAGTCGTCATACCTTATCATCATTAATTAGTCTAAAAAAAGTTGTTTAGCTGGTTCTAAACTTGCTTTTTTAGTCCGTATTTATGAAAAGCGAAGTCTCTTCCATACCCTGAATTTATTTCAGGGTTGGGAGAGGTAGATTTCACGATTTAAAAGTTGTTAAATGAATTCGTTTAATTCCACTTTTTCTAATTTCAGGTGGTTTTAAGCTTTTTGGATTATCTCGATTATCATAAGATGAAAAATTAATATTTCCATTCTTTAAGACTATTTTCAAACTATCTATTGAGGCAGATGTATAGTTTTGAGTTGGAACTAATATAGCTATTGTTTCGTTTTCTGGAATAATGTCTTCTATTATCTCTTTTTAATTGCTCATCTTCTACTATTAATTTTGGAATTACTCCAGTTGTAAAGTATCTTTTTGCATAATCCAAAATCTCTTTACTAATTCTATTTGGAAAAACAGAATTAGTAAATTGTAAAATTTCGTAACTATTTCTAAAATTTTGATGGAGAGTAAACCTCCTGTTTTCTGGAAAAAGATTTTCTAATTCATCTTTTGCTATGCTGTTATTTGGGTATAAAATTTGGTCATTATCAGCCCCATAAGATATTTGCTTAAAAAGCTCTTTTAATTTATTATGTGTTTCAAACTCTACATCTTGGGCTTCATCAATAATTATCTCTGAAATTTCTGAAAAATCTACTGTTTTTAGGTCATCAAGAAATAGGTGTTTATTGTTTATATTTTTAGCAAAATTAAAATCTTGACTATCTGATTCAAGTTTGGCAAATTGTTCAAGAACATAGGTTAATGTATGTGTAAAAGTAATTAAATATGAACTTCCTCTATTTTCTCTATAATTTAAAATCTCCAAATGGAAACGAGTGTTTTTCCAGTTCCAGCACCACCATAAGCGATAGGTTTGATTTCTTTTAATATTTCTTGTTGTTGAGTTGTTAATTCATCAATCCTTGGAAGTTTGAGTGTTTTTATTCATCACCTTTTTAATTTTGTAATTCTAGCAAAATATTTTTGATATTATTACGGTAAAAAAGTATGGTTAAAAAAGCACTGCTAGAACATATTTAAAAGAAATAGGAGCTTTAAAAGAGAGTGGAAAAACTCCTTTCTATTTCTTATAATTTAATAATTTTTAGTATTTCCAATCAAATCCAAAAGACCAGCTTCTACCTCTTTTGTAGCTTCTTGTTATCTCATCATCTTGTTTCCAAACGACCTCATCGTCAAGAATATTTTTCAGTTTGAATTTTAATTTCCAATTTTCATTTAGAGTTTGGATTGCTACAAAATCAAGCTGGTCAAAAGGTTGCTCGTATTGATCAGGAACTCCACCAACTCCCAATCGCCGAATTCTTTCACCAAATCTGTTATAGGACAAATTTAAAGAAGTTCCCAAATCTGGATTATCATAAGATGTTTGTAGATTTAAAACATATGGTGATTGACCTTGCATTTCACGATTATTTGATGTCAAGTTCCCTTTATCTTTTTCGCTCAATTTAACTTCAGAATTTATAATTGCCACATTTCCTGAAATTGAATACAGGTCAAGTGATGGGTGAATAAATTCTAAGTTTTTTCGGAAATCGACTTCAACTCCCCAAAGTGAAGCCTCTGTTGCATTTCTGTATGTAACAATTGGATTATCTGAACTGTCAAGAACTGTCTCAATTGGGTTTGTAAAATCTTTACTGAAAATTGCCATTGAAATTGTTTCCAATTCTGAAAGATACCACTCAAATCGCAAGTCATAGTTATCAATTGTTGTGTAAGTAAGTTCGGAGTTACCCATTACACTATCGCCAGTTTCTGGGTCTGTGTATCGTGCATCTGAAAATTCTCGGAAGTCTGGTCGAGAAAGTGTTTTTCCATAACCAAATCGAAGTTGCATATCTTCGCTAAATTTATAAGTTCCAGTAAGAGCTGGTAGCATGTCATCCGATTCGATTTTTGTTGTTTTCCCACCCGCTTTTAACTCTTGAGTTGAAGCTTCGTTTCGGAGACCAAACATAAATGATAAGTCATCTCTCACAAAAAGATTTGTCATTAAATAGTAAGCTGTTAAATCTTGAGATGCATCATAAAAATACTCTGGTGTAAATGTTGCTGAAATTGAACCTAGAACATCATTTTCAACATTTTCATAATTGATAATTTCGCTAATTTCTCCAGAAAGAGTCTCTTCAGATAGGGAATTTAAGTCTCCATTTTTTCCAAATGTAAAAACTCGTGTCTCTCCACTTCTCTCTTTTTTCAAAATTTCATAACCAAGTTTGATTTCGGAATCTTGTTCTGTGCCAAATGGATTTATTTTATATTTTAAATCTGAACGGAAATTGTCTGTTTCATCTTCAAGAAGCGAATGTAAATATTGATAATCTGATGCACCTGTTGAATATGTATTTACACCATCAATATCATCACCATCTCGACCAAAATAGTAGGATAGTGTTTGTGGTTCAGTTCTTTCCGCTACACTATTTCCATAATTCCAATTCAACTCAACTCTGTCATCAAAAAATTTATGAATTCCCTCAATTTGGTTTATAAGAAGATTTCTCTCGACCCAAGAGAGGTAATACTTTTCTCGGAAATTTCCATTTTCATCTTCACCATTAAAAAGTTGTGCAATATCGTTTGTCTTATTTATGTAAAAAGTTGTTGTTCTAAATCTGTGTGAATCCCCAATATTTAAACCAAGACCAAAAAGCATTCCTAACTGAATATCTCGATTCGTAATTGTGTATTCTCCGCCACCAGGTTTCTGTTCAAGTCCGCCATCTGGAGATACTCGATATAGTTGATTTTCCATAACAAGAGAATCAAATTGATGTCCATAACTAATTGATGTTAAATATCCTAAAGTTTTCTCTTCTCCAATATCAAATCTGTCTCCAAAAGTAACAGAACCACTAACGGGCGGATAGAGTGTCTGATCTTCTGTATCAGCATCTCGAGCAATCATTTTTCCATATCGATATTTATCTTCAGCACTATACCCCTCTTTAATTACTGTTGGATCAACTCCTGGAATTCCTAAATCAAGAAGAATTTCAGGTGAAAGCTCTTTTCCGTCTGTTTTGTCAAGAAGTTCCTTATCCAAATCTCTACCGCCATCATCATAACCAAGCCAATCTGTATCCCCACCTTTATAAGAGAGTCCTGTCTCACCAGTTGTTCCCTCGATAAAAGAAGTAGAACCAGAAACTTTTAAGAAAAAGGCATCGGGAATATTTTTGGTTCGGATTAGAATTGTTCCACCTCCAAAAGTTGCGGGGATATCTGGAGAGAAAGTTTTTTGAATCATCATGCTTTCAATTACTCCAGTTGGAAAAAGATCGAGTGGAACAACTCTTTTTGTCGGCTCTGGAGATGATAAATTTAAATTATTCATAAGTGTGTTTGAGTATCTTTCGCCAAGACCCCGAACATAAACATATTTTCCACCAACAACCGTAATTCCTGTTACTCTTTTCAAAGCACCTGCAGCATCAGAGTCTCCACTTTTTGAAAATTGCTCTGAACCAAGAACATCAGCAACAGCGGAACTGTTTCTTTTTTCATCAATTACAGATGCAATACTTCCTTCAATATGCGGAGCAAGAACAACAAATTCCGCTAATTCAAGGGAAGCTGGAGTTAGTTCAATATTTTTTGATGTTGTCTCTTCTCCTTTTACGATGAGGTCATTGATTGTTTGGGAGCTGTAATCAGCATGAATTAGTGAAATCGAGAATTTTCCCTCTGGCAAAGTTAAAGAGTAATTTCCATTTTTATCTGTTTGTCCCTCAATCGGAAAACCTTTTACAAAAATTTTAACACCACTAACTGCTTTGTTATCTTCTGCTGAGACAACTTTTCCTTTAATGTAGCCTTTAACTCCATTTTTCATGTCAGTCATTTTTTTATTGAGTGCATCATTTTCAACGGAATCTGGTTCTTCAATATTTGTGTTGGATACTTTATTCTCTTTCAATCTTAAAATAATTTGTGTATTCTCTTCATCTGCAATTCGGAAACGAATAGTTGCAATAACAACACTATTTTTGTCATAAATAACTGCAAAGTGTTTTCCTCTCATTAATGAAAGAAATTTAAGACTACCTTTGCTATCAGTTGTGTATCTTTTTTTGGCATCAATTTCAATATCAAGATTTTTATATGGGTTGCCATCATTTAAAATGAACAGGTTTAATGTTCCATCAGCAAAAACTAGCGATGAAAAGAGAAAGAAGAGCGAAAAAAGTATTCTCATATTGACTCCGAAACTTAAATTCTTATTTAATAAAATTTTACTTAATTTTTGGATACAGAAAAGTTTTTAAAAGGTTACAAAAAGGGTTGTTTTTAACACTTGTGTAAAAAAGTTAGGATTTAGAAATTTTTTAAAACTGAACTTTTGGAAATTCCCATGTCTAGCACGGGAATTAAAGATTTAATCTTCTTCAGTTGTTTCGTGTTTTAACGGTTTCATTGCAGGGAAAAGCAGAACATCTCGAATGCTCTGTTGATTTGTTAGCAACATCACAAGTCGGTCAATTCCAATTCCTTCACCCGCAGCGGGAGGCATTCCATACATTAATGCTTTAATGTAATCTTCATCCATTTCGTGAGCTTCATCATCTCCACTCTCTTTTGCTTCTAGCTGTTTTGCAAAACGACCATGCTGATCAATTGGATCATTCAATTCACTAAACCCGTTTGCGACTTCAGTTCCAGCGATAAAAAGTTCAAAACGATCAGCAATTTCTCTGTTTTCATCATTTCGTCTAGCAAGAGGAGAAATCTCAATTGGAAAATCTGTAATAAAAGTTGGATTGATAAGTTTTGATTCAACAAAAGCATCAAAAAGTTCAGCCCAAAGATAGCCTTTTGTCAAGCTTTTTGGAAGTTCGATCTCATTTTTCTTACAAAATTCAATCATTGAATCAACATCTTCTAAGATTTCGGCAGGAACACCACCGATTTCAACAAGTGCATCTCGATACGAATGTTTTGCAAACGGTGCAGAAAAATCAATTTCTAAATCGCCGTAAGGTAATTTTCGCTCAAAATTCAATTTCTCAAAAAGATGATTTAAAAGTTCTTCAGTAAGATCGATGAGGTCTTCGACTCGGTGATATGCCCAATAGTACTCAAGCATTGTAAATTCTGGATTGTGAGTGTGATCCATTCCCTCGTTTCGGAAATTTCTATTGATTTCAAAAACACCATCAAATCCACCAACGATTAATCTTTTCAAATATAACTCAGGAGCAATTCTCAAAAATCTTTCAACATCAAGTGCATTGTGGTGAGTGATAAATGGTCGAGCATTTGCACCACCTGCAATTGGGTGTAGCATTGGAGTTTCCACTTCTAAAAATGTTTTATCTTCAAAAAACCGTCTAATTTCCGAAACAATCTTGCTCCGAGTTTTAAATACATCTCGAACATCAGGATTCATAATCATGTCGAGGTATCTTTGTCGGTATCGAAGTTCTTTATCAACAAGCCCGTGGAATTTTTCAGGAAGTGGAGAAATCGCTTTTGTTACAATTTTGAATTCACGAACATTTAGCGAAAGTTCGCCAGTTTTTGTACGGAACGGAAAACCTTCAACTTCTATAATATCACCAACTTCTACGATTTTTTTGACATCGCCAAACCAGTCGCCAATCGCATTTTTAGAAACATAAATTTGTAAATCACCCGCAGAGTCTTCAATTCTCATAAAAGAGGCTTTCCCCATAAGTCGGAGGAATTTAATTCTTCCAATTAGTCTTGCACTCTGAACCTCATCGCGGTCTTCCAAAGTCTCAAATTTTTTCTTAAAATCAGCAGAAAGTGAATCTCGACTAACTCTATTTTCATAAGGGTTTTTCTCTAGCTCTTCTAGTCTTTTTCCCTTTTCAATTCTCTGTTCAACATATTTATTACTAAACAAATATTTCCTCTTTCTCTTAAATTATTATAATTTTAACAAAATCTTATTTTGCAATGGAATCAAGAATTGCATTTATCAATTTTGTAGCAGGTTCAACTCCAAAATCCCGAACTAATTGAAGTGCCTCATTTATCGCAATTCCCTTGTCTGTTTTCTGAAATTTAATCTCAAAAACTCCAAGTCGTAAAATTGCTGTTTCAACATGTCCAAGTTCATCAAAATTTCGACCATTTAACTTTTCATGAATAATGGAATCAATAAATTCCAAATTACTCAAAACTCCGCTAAATGTCTCTTCTGCAAATTCAATATGCTTTTCTTTTACTCGACGGTGTTCAAAAATGTCTTTTTTAAGTTCTTCCATATCCGTTTCACCAAATTCATGTGCATACAAAAATGAAATTACACAACCTCGTGCTGTATGAATTCCCGCCACTATTTTTCCAATTCTGTGTATAAATTCATCATTTCAATTAATCCGCTCATCGCTTCTCCACCCTTGTTTCCTGCTTTGCTACCCGCTCTCTCAATTGCTTGTTCAAGATTGTCAGTTGTCAAAAGTCCAAATGAAACAGGAATATTGTGTTTGAGTGAAACACTGGCAATTCCTTTTGTCGCTTCAGCGGAAACATAGTCAAAATGTGGAGTCGAACCTCGAATTACCGCACCAAGACAGCAAACCGCATCATATTTTTTCTCATTCAAAACTCGATTTAATGCCATCGGTAATTCAAATGCACCTGGAACAAGAATTAAGTCCAAATTTTCAGTATCTCCACCAAATCTAACATAAGTGTCTTCAGCACCCTCTACAAGTCTATCTGTAATAATATGATTAAACCGACTGCTAATAATTGCAACTTTTTTGCTATTATCAACACTAAATTTTCCTTCAATCTTTTTCATTCTATTTCCTAATTTTTTTAATCTCAAATAATAGCTAAATAATTAACATTCCATCGCCGTAAGAGTAAAAACGATATTTCTCTTTTACAGCCTCTGCATAAATTTTTTGCATCTCATCAATTCCAATAAAAGATGAAACAAGCATAAGAAGAGTTGATTTTGGTAGATGAAAATTTGTTAGGAGAGCATCAACTCTTTGCGGTCGATTATTTGGATGGAGAAAAATATCAGCATCGCCAAAAGTTTCACCAGTTTTCGCAAAATACTCAATTGTTCGTGTTACAGTTGTTCCAACAGCAAGAATTTTGCTTTTTGAGTTTAAAACTTCTTTTGCACTCTCTGAAATTTCAAAAACCTCTTTATGCAATTTGTGTTCGCGAATATCTGAAACTTCGACAGGTTTAAAAGTTCCTGCTCCAACATGGAGAGTCAAATACTCAACTCTGTTTCGCCCTTTCAACTCTTTCAACATATTTTCAGAAAAGTGAAGTGAAGCAGTCGGAGATGCAACAGCACCTAAGTTTTTTGCAAAAATTGGTTGATAATCTTTCTCATCTTTTTCTGTTGCTTTTCGGTTTATGTATGGAGGGAGAGGCATTTCGCCAACTCTTTCAAAAACTTCTAGGAGTTTTGAGAATTCGACCTCATCGCTATTTTGCCAAAAAGAGACAATTCGCGAACCGTCAGAAATCAACTCTTCGACTTTTGCCGTCAAAGAATCTACAAAAATTTCAGATCCAACTCTCACTTTTCCTCGAATAAAAACAGAATAGAGATTTTTTTTCATGTGGCGATTGAGAAGAATTTCAACTTTTCCGCCACTCTCTTTTTTTCCAAAAACTCTTGCTCTCACAACTTTTGTATTATTTAAAATTACAGAGTAATCTTTTGGAATATGTTCGATGAGGTCGGAAAAAGTTGTGTGTTTTATCTCTCCGCTCTCCTTAAAATATATTAAAAGTCGTGCATTTTCACGGGGATAAACTGGTGTTTTTGCGATTAAAGAATCGTCAAAAGGGTAATCATAACTGCTAAGTAAAAAATCTTTGTTCAAAAATAAACCTAATTTTAGAAATCTCTTCGGGGGAAAATCCCCGAAAAATAGAGTGGAATTTTAAAAGAAATCTTCCGTATCACCGCCAGAAAAAATTGCTCGAACAAGTGCTTTTGCAATATTGCTTTTCTTCTGCTTAATAATAGATTTTGTTTTGTTCTTCATTTTTGCTCGTTTTGACTTGATGAATTTACCATCTTTGTAAATTTTTGCCTCTACTGTGTAGTTGTAAAATTTAAGTCCGTCCAAATCCATAACAAAATCTTCAGATGTTGTTATCACAATTTCATTATCACTATTTCCAATTGAAATATCATACATTTTTAGAGCTTCCGCAAAATACTCTTTGTAATCTGGATCATCCGTTTTAATTAGTAAAACTTTTCCGCTGACACTCTCTTTGATAAGTGAAAAGTTTTTGATAGTTTTTTCACCGTTTGAGACAGCAATTTGTCCAGACTCTGGGTAATATCCCTTTCGCTTAATAACAAATCTATATTTTCCGCCATTCAAAAAAATCGACTCAAAATTTGAGTATTGATCTTTTCCAATTGAGATTATCGCATCTTCTGGAACAATATGAAATTGAACTTGTGCTTGATTTAGATGTTTGAGAAATTCAACTTCTCGATTTTCTGCGAAGTTTCCAATTTTATCTCTTATTGACTTGTTGTTGTAATAATTTAAAAGCGGTCTTAAATATGCCACATACTCAAGTTGTCTTTTTAAATCCTCTCTTGACATGCTTCGAGGTTTAGCACTCTGAATTAATTCGTATAAATATTGAACCGTATCTTGCAAAGCTTCACGAGAAAAAATAGCTTTTGAAACATAATTTCCTCTATCTTTACCATAGTCAATATATGTAATACCTTTTAAGATTGTTTTTGAAGTTACCGCAAGTTTATAATTAACTCTTTTTTCAATAATTTCATTTGTTGTTGTCTCAGTTTTTTCAAATTTAGAATCGACTTTTGAAATAATAATTCCGCTGAGAGATGCAATAGCAGAATCTCTCGCATCAAGTTGAGATTTCCCCCAACCTTTTGCCTCAAGAATAATTTCACCAAAAAGTGCCACACTTGTAGCAAATATAAAAATTAAAACTTTTTTCATCTTAAAACCCCTTTTTTACTCGATAATAATGTCATCATCTTCGGTATATCCGATTTTTAAAATCAATACAGAGTTTGAATCAAACTCTCTAAAAACTGCACCTTCACCCTCGTAATTTTCAGAAATCATTTCAAAAACTTCTAATGAATTTTTCATTGGACACTGTGCGACAAAAGAGAAGACAGTTTGTCCCGCTTTTCGATTCACTTTTTTACAATTTTCTCGAAGAAGTGAATTCAAACCACTTGAAGCATTTTTGAAATTTGATTTTAATACGATTTGAAAATATCGACCATCTTCAATCGCTTTTTTCCATTTTCGTTCAATTTTTGAAAGTAATTTATCAACAGCATCATTTGTCGCCTCTTCAAGCAAAACATCTGACGATGAAGTTTCAATTTCTCGGCTGTGTCCTGTTTCTGAAGCAATTAGGCGATTTGTCGCGGTGTAAAATGCTTTGAGAGAGATGGAGGCTTTTTTGAAATGTTTTCCGTTTTTTACTCGCTCGGTAATATTTGGTTTTAATGCAATATAAACATCACTACCAGTTGAAAGGGCAAGTAGGTAACTTGGATCAACATCTCCACTCATCATCATATATTTTTTAACAGTTTCACCAGAAGATGATATTTTTGAAACAACTTCCGCTTCAAAATTTCTTTCACCAAGAAAGTTAAAAACGACATCACTGCTAAATTGGAAATCGCTACTATCTTTTTCAGCTGGTAAAATTGAAATCACAGGGTAATCAATCTCTTCTGCAATTTCATCAAGCTCTTTTGCGACTCCTTTAGCGATGAGGTCTTCTCTTAAAAGACGAACATTTAAACGATAATTTTTTGTTACAAAAGTTGTTTTTCCTTCGGTTCGTTTTCCCTGAACTTTACTACTTTTTGTGATGTATTTATCACTATTTTTATAGAATTCGCTTGAAAATTTACTAAATTTTTTTCGCTCTTCTGGAGTGCTGATAATTCGATTTTCACCGCCTTCAATTGCAAACCAAAGTGAAGCTAATTTTGAATCATTTGTTGCAGAATCAAAATCACTTCCTTTTCCAGTTGCACGAACTAGAATTTCATCAGTTGAAAAACTCTCGACAAGAGTAACTTCGTGGGATTTTGGAGAAAAATTACTTTTTGTAGCCGATGGTTCTGGCTTAGAACCACTACAGGCCGAAAAAATAAATAGAGCGAGAATAATAGAAAAGCTACTGAAAATATATTTCAAGATAAAACCTTTTTTAAGGATTTTACCAAATATCTTTTTAAAAGCTATTTTCAGAATTTAAGTTGATTGCTTGTGTTGGATAAGCAATTTTGATGTCTTTCTCTGCATTGAAAGTTTCAATAATTTTTGATGAGATATTTGAGCGAAGAGCGAGAGTTGCATAGGCATTTGTCAAATACCAAACACTGATTTTCATTCCATAATCTCCAATGAACGAAAAAATCCGTGGTTCGACATTACTATTTCGCAAATTGTATCGATCCCGCAAATTATTTAGTTGTTTTCTTGTCATGTCTGTATAACCAGCAGAATAGTTTTTTGCAATTTCTTTCACAAGATGGAGTGCTTTTTTGTGATTTGAGTCAAAAGTTATAACAATATCAATTCCATCCCAAACTGTTCGTAAAGTATAGTGAGAATAATTTACAAGGAAATTTGTAAAGATATAGTTGTTTGGAACAAAAATAATTCGACCAGCCCGACGATTTACATTATAACTTGTAAGTGTTACATCTTCATGAAGAGTGATTCGGAGAAGTGAAATATCCAAAATATCGCCCACATATTCTGTTCCGCCAATTGTAACTTTTATTCGGTCTCCAGCTTTTATTGAACCACCAAAAGTGATAATGAACCAAGCAAACATTGACATAAATCCATCTTTCATCGCAATTGCTAAACCTGCTGATGCAAATCCTAAAATTGTTATTAAATAGTCTATATTTTCAATATAAATAAACGAGAGAATAAAAACAATAACAGTAACAGTAATAAAATTTATCGCTTTATTACTCATATAAACTCTTTGGTTATCTCGTAAATATTTTCCAGAAAGAAGTTTTAAACCAAAAGAGATCGCAATAATTATCGCAAGTGTAATAACAATATCAAAAAGTGATTTTGTCTGATTTATAACTTCTCGCTCAATTTCAAGATTGACCTCATCGATTCTCTGTTTTAAAATCTCATTTGTTCGTTCTAATTCTTTCAGAGTTGTTTTAAAGACCTCTCTTTTCTGAAGTGTTTGAGCGAAGTCATCATTTAAAATTCCAATTAGGTTCTCTTTCTCTTTTAAAATTTCAGTTTTCTCTTCCAGATTTTGATAGATTTTTTTCACATCTTCAACTCTTTTTTTAAACTCGTTTTGATGTTGTAAATTCTGTTTTATATGAGAGAGTGAAGTAAAAATATGAAATGGATTTGAAATAGTTTGAGCTGTTTCCAATCTTGGCGGATAGAGTAGTTTTCCAAAAGGTGTCTCAATTTCACCAAAAAGCAGAAGCTGTTTCTTTAAACTATCTTTTTTATTTAGGAGAGTAGAACTTTTGTCTCCACTCTCAATCTGTTTTAAAATTTTTTGATATTCGTTTTTAATCTCTACATATAAACTAAAGTTTGCATAACTTTTTAGCCAAATATTTTCAGACTGCAAAAAGTGGTCTATTTGCTTTTCACTATTTTCTAATTCATATAATTTTTCTTGCTGAGTCTCATTTAGATCAACTCCAAAAAGTTGAAAAAAGAGTAGAGAAATTAAAAACAAAATCCTCATTTTAAAACCTATTTTCAGTGTATTCTATCGGAATGTTTTTGAAATTTGTCGGAAAAGAATCCGACAAAAAAGAAGTTTATTTACCTGTAATCTCTTTAATATCAGCAATTTTTAAGAATTGAGAATTGATATATTGTAAAAGTGCTTTTCGATTGTTTCTTACATCTATATCTTCCGCATTTACCATAACAGAATCGAAGAATTCATCTAGTTCGTGTTTAAGTGAGAAGAGATTTTTCATCTTTGCTTTGTAATCTCCACCTCTTTTTACGACAAGTTTTGCATGTTGATAAAGTTTCTTTTCTGCTTCATGTTCAAAAAACTCTTCAACAACTGTTCCAAAGTCTTCAGTTTCATCTTTTAAGATATTTGCAACTCGTTTAAAAGTTGAAAGATTCTCATCGAAATTTTCACCTTTTACAATTTCAGCAACAGCTTTAACTTTTTTATCAATTTCAAGAATCTCATCTTCAACTTTTAAGACAGATTTAATAATTGATGGATTTATCTCTTTGTAGTGTTGATAAATTCTCTCAAAGAAGAATTCTCTCATTGTCTCAAGCCGAATTCCTTTGTAGTTTTGGAAAACTTTTTTATTGTAAAACTCTGTAATATCAAACTTGAAGTTATATTCGAGAGAGATTCTAATAATCCCATTTACAGTTCGTCGGAGTCCAAATGGGTCTCGGCTTCCAGTTGGATTTTCACCAATTGAGAAAAGTCCAAGAAGAGTATCAACTTTATTTACAAAAGAGACAAAAGCGGAAAATTCTGAACTTGGGAGATCACCGCCATCACTATTTGGTAAATATTGCTCACGAATTGCACGAATCACCTCATCGCTCTCATTCTGCTTTTCGGCATAATAAGCACCCATAATTCCCTGTAACTCTGTAAATTCATAAACCATTTCGGAGAGTAAATCTGCTTTTGAAAGATTTATCGCTTTTTCGATGAGGTCAAAATCTTCAAACTTATACTCTTCATTCAGAATATTTGCAATCCGAATTTCTCGACGAATTTTATCCGCAAGGCTACCAAGTCCATCAACATATGTGATCTTTTTCAATCCCGCAGTTTGAAGACCGTTTTTTAAATCGTTTTTGTAAAAAAAGAGTGCATCTGAAAGTCTAGCTTTTAAAACTCTCTCATTTCCAGCAATAATTCCCGCAAAAGAATCTGCAAGTGCATTTGAGACAACAATAAAATGATTTGTCAATTTTCCATCTTTATAAACTGGAAAATATCTTTGATGTTCTCTCATTGAAGTGATAATTACTTCATCAGGCAACTCCAAAAATTCGCTGTCAAATTTTCCAAAAAGCGAAGTCGGCTCTTCAGTAATTGCAACAACCTCTTTCAGCAAATCCTCATCAACTTCAATCGAAACATTTTCAACTTTTTCAATTCTTTTAAACTGCTCAAGAATTGTCAATTCTCGCTCTTTTTGTTTCACCATAATTCCATATTTTGGCAAATTGCAAAAATAGTCTCCAGTGTGTTCAATTGGAATAATTGGTTCTGCTGAATTTCGGTGTCCAAAAGTTTTCATTTCACTTTTAATTCCAAAAACTTCTGTCTCAATATTATCTTTGCCAAAAATAGTTAGAAGTGAATGAACTGGACGGATAAAGTTGTATTCGCCATTTCCCCACCTCATCGACTTTCCAAAATTGAGAGATTTCATAAATCGGTCTAACATCTGCTGTAAAAGTTCAGAGATGTTTTTTCCCTCTTCTAATTTTTTATAATATAAAACCTCTTTTCCGCCTTTTTCAACTTTTTCAATTTTAGAAGCATCAACTCCGCATTTTTTTACAAAACCATGAAATGCTTTTGTTGGTACTCCATCTTTAAAAGCGATTGCAGTTGGAGCACCAAAAAATTCAACTTCTCGATCTTCCTGTTTTTCAGGAAAATCTCGATGCCATAAAACAAGCCTTCGTGGTGTAAAAAAAAGTTGAAAATCTGCTGGAAACGAATTGTTTTCCAACTCTTTTTTCCATTTTGTCTCAATATTTGGTAATTCTCTTAATAGTGGTTCAGCAGGAAACTCCTCAACCCCAATTTCAATTAAAAAATTCTCTCTCTTCAATTTTATTCTTCACTTTAAAATTTATTTAAATTCTAGCAAAATTTGTTTTTTTGGAATTTATGAGTTCATGAAGTTCTCTTTTAACAAAAATTTTGGAATTAAATTCTTTTTAGAATGTCTGTCGTGTATTCTTTTTCGTAGAAAACACCTTGAATAATCTCTTTTGCTTTTAAATAAGTGAAGCTCTCTCGGAAAGCTTTTATTTTTCCACCACTCGCATTTTTATGTCCGCCACCGCTTCCAATCTCTTTTGCCATAATTGCAACATCAACACCGCCATTAGCTCTAAAACTAATATTTCCTTTTGGTGAAGAATCGATAAAAAAGTGATAATCTGGATTTTTTGAGAGAAATCCATTTCCAATAATTGAAGTGTTTCCAAGCATAAAAGTGAAAATTCCCTTGTAGCCTTTATATTTCACTGTAAAAAATTCTTTGTCTTTTGTAAGCAGATTCACAATATATTCAGTTATTAAATTGTCAAAAGTGTCATCTTCATCTTTTTTAAAAAATCTCTTTTTAATGTGGTGAATTTGGTCATCGAGAAAAATATCGTTTCGTTTGTGATCTTGAGAATATATCTTTTTTGCCTCTTCAAGAATAAATCTTTTGTATTCATTATCTTCATCTGGGAACATCATCTTATTTAATTCACGAGCAGAACTAATTAGTCTCATCATGACTTTTCCATACTCAAAAGGTTCGCCAGTTTCCTGAAGCCAAATATCAAGAGCATTCACCGAAACAACAAATTTTTCTAACTCTTCTGTTTCATATTCGCCAAAACCAAAATTTTTCTTTAAATATTCATAAGTGATTTGAGTTGCAGATTTTCCATCAAACAAATAGTACCAACTAAACTTTTTAGAGACACTTTCACCTGTGATGTGGTGATCAAGAAGTTGGATGTGAATATTATGTTCATCTTCATCAATTCTATCTTCTATATATTCAGCTTCCTTATCAGAGAGATTTAAGTCCGTAATAAGAATAAAAATTTTTCTATTTTTTG
>AKKQ01000042.1 GCA_000276965.1 Thiovulum sp. ES
TCTTTTCCCGATGAGGTCGGTCTCCAAATTCCATTTTCATCTCGGAATTGAAAACCTTTTTTCTCTAAAATCAAGTTGATTTCTGCTCCAGACATTCCCGTCATTTTTCCAAGTTCCGTCGGTAAAAAATATGAGTTTTCAAAATTCTTTCCAAGTTTTTTAAGTAGAGATTCGTCGGTTTGATTTTTGTGCAAAGTATCAAGTTCAATTTGTTCGATTAGATTCAATTCACGGAATTTTGTCAAAATTTGGATTCCAACTTCAACAATTTCTAAACTTTTTTGCGGAGTCAATTTTTCAGTTTCAATTTTTTTCTCAATCGAATACGAACCAGTTTTACGAATTTCTGGTAAGACTTCTTCAAAAATCCACTCTTCAATTTTTTCAGCTTCTGGAATTCGAGATTTGATAATCAGTCTCCAAACATCAGGTTCAGGAATAATTCGAGTTTGTGGGTCTAATTTAAGGGTGTCCATTTTGGACACCCCCCTCTAACTCACCAAGAACTTCGACTTTTTTACAATGTGTTCTGATTGCTTTTGCAGTTTCAACATAACCTAAAAGAGATGCAATATCTTTAGCAATAAAAAGCTCTTTTCCATTTATTAAGAGAATTCTTATAGCAGAGTTGTTAAAATGTTCAGTTAAAAGATTCATTTTGCAAACTTTAAATTTGAATTTTTAAGGTAGATTGAAAGTGCAATGTCTTTCTACCTATTTGATATTTTATAACTATTAATCTTAAATAAAAGTTAAAATACGGTTCTTGCAATCTATAATATTCCAAAAGGTGATTTTATTGAAAGATAATGAATATAGTAAAACTACGATAAATTTACAAAAAGAGACAAAAATAAATGCTCTAAAAATTGCAAAGAAAAAAGGAATAACAACAATGACAACATTAATGAATATTCTTTTAGCTGAATATGTTGAAAAAAATATAACTTACATTCAAAATAAATAGGTTTTTCAAATTAAGAAGTCCTGAAATAAATTCAGGACAAGCCCTAAAACAAATTTATGTTGAATTGGAGACAAGTTTATGCTGAATTTATTTCAGTATCAAAACAAATTCAGTATTTATTCTGAATTCAGTTCAGAACAAGCACAAAAAACGGAATCGAGACTTCAGTCTCGTTTTGAATGGGGATTTCCCCGAGTTTATTCAAACTTGATTTCTCTGTTCGGCAAAAGTTTTCTGATTTCACTTTTCTGAGATTTGCTCAAACTATTGTAAGTTAAATCAAGTTTTTTGATATTTGATGAAACAGATTTTAGATTTTCTTCCCACCAATAAAGTTCTGTAAGGTTTGTGAGATTTCCGATCCAATTTGGGATTTTTGTCAATTTGTTTCCACCCAACATGAGACTTTCCAATTTTGTTAGATTTTCAATCTCTGTTGGAATTTCACTCAAATTATTGAGTTGAAGGTTTAAATATGTCAAATTTATAAAATTTCCAATCCACTTTGGAATGAAATTAATCTTATTTTTTCTTAAATCAAGTTCTTTAAGATTGGTAAGATTTTTGAGTGCCGATATATCACTTATTTTGTTTTCCCACAAATAAAGCTCTTCTAAATTTACAAGGTTTTTTAAACTTGAAATATCACTAACCTGATTTTTTGTTAAATCAAGTTCTTTAAGATTGGTAAGATTTTTGAGTGCTGATATATCACTAACCTGATTTGTATTTAAATTAAGATAAGTGAGATTTATAAAGTTTTCAAAACCAGAAATATCACTAATATCACTTTTCCACCACGGAGAAATTCTAGTTACAGAATGAAAATTTTTTAAATTTACTCCTGATATATTTTCAAGTTCTTTGAGTTTTTCTCCACCTCGTGCTCTCTCAAAATTTATATTTTTAAACTCAGATTTGTAGATTTTGTCGCTCGAGAAAAAACCACCCTCAATTTTTGTTTCTGCACCAGTAACAATTAATTTATCTTCTTTCTCCTGAAAGAAAATATCAAATTTTTTAACTTCTTCACTAAACTCTTTTGCATCTTTTTGTGGAACATCTATTTTAAAATTTAGCACACGTGCTGAAAACCATCGCCATTTATGGCGGTGATGTAAGGCACAAAATCATGTTATAATTTCAAGTGTATATCGCATAGTTTAACGAAAACCAAGTTACAAAAACTGATATACTTAAAAATTGCGGTAGGAAGTGCCGTCTAAGCCTTGATAATATTTGGACAGTAGTCTGGAGTTTCTAGGAAGCTCCGTCCTTTAGGGCGGAGTTCTTCACACAACCATTTACAGAAACATTGAAAAACTCTTTGTCGGCATTGTATTTCATCTCAATATTCTGTTTTCCAAGCCAAGAATTTAAAAGTTCCTCTTTTTGATTTTCTAACTTTTGTAAATTCTCTTTCTCAAATAGTTTCTTTCTCTCTTCAAAATGTGAAGTTTTTTCAAACTCTCCTTTTGGCTCTAATTTTGGTAAATTTCGTTTAGCAATTTCTGTAACAAATTTAAAAGAGTAGTAATTTTGCCAAACTGAAGTTTTTGAACCACTCCAAACCAAATTCTCTGCTTTTGTCAGGCTTGACCCGTTGATCTTTTCAGAGTTTTTTTCCAAACCAATATTTAAAACGGAATCTTTTTTTCAAATCAATTTTCAAACTCTTTTCCAAATATCCATTTTTTGAAATCTCTATTTTGTAAATTCCATTTTTGTAATATTTTCCGTTTTTGAAAAAATTCCCATTTATCAGAATTTTGTCGGGATTTGGTGAAATATTCAGAGTGATTTTGCTTTCTGTTTTTGTGTCGGTTTCCGATAAAATTTGAGTCTCATTTTTTGGAAGTGAGAAATAGAAATCTCCCGTTGTTTTGTCGCAAGAGGCTGGTGATTGTTTTCCGTCCGTCTCCTCTTCGACCTTTTTTCTCACATGCTTAAAAACATCATTCAATTTGACACCCTCTGCTGTAATTGTGTCAAGAAGATGTTTTGTAAAAGTTCCGTTTGTCCCGTCTCCATCTTCTGCAAGTTGCCCAACATCTGCCGAAAATGCAATGTAAGTTCCCGAAGCACTCGGTGGAGTTGCTAAATTTCTTTCGGTTTGAGAAATGCAACCTGAAAAAATGAGCATACTAAAAAGTAAAAGTAGTTTCATTTTGAAACCTCCATTTTTTATTAAAATCATTTTAACGAAAGTGAAAGAATCAAAATTTAGAAATATTATTAAATCAAATAAATTTAATTAAAAAAAGAGTCGTGGTGAAAATTTGAAAAAGCTCGGGAAATTGAACCAAACATATCTTTGTGCTGTTTCTCTAAATTTGCCAACATATCTTTCATTTCATATCTCAAATGTGGTGATTTAATATCAAAACGGAGAGCAGGACAAGCATCATCGCCGATAAGAGGCAAACCAGCTTTCAATGCTCCATCTGTCAATTGTCTTTCACGAACTCGAATAAGTGGTCGAACAACTTCCAATCCGTTTCCTGCTTCATATTTTGGAGGCAAAGACCTCATCGTGCTGTTGTAAAACATATTCATAAAAAAGCTTTCGACTGCATCGTCAAGATGATGACCAAGTGCGACTTTATTAAAACCGAGTTTTTCAGTTGCGGAATAGATTGCACCCCGTCGCATTCGTGAAAAAAATGAGCAATACGAACTATTTTCCCGAATTTTCTCTTTTGCGATTTCATAAATTTCAGTTTTGTAAATCTGATGAGGTATCTCATATTTTTCAGTGTGTTTTTGCAATTCCGAAAAGTCTTCACCCATTCCATAATCCACCGTTACAGCCATGAACTCAAAATTGAATGGAGCATGTCGTTTTACATGTTTTAAAATATGTGCCAACATAAGTGAATCTTTTCCACCAGAAAGCCCCAAAACAACTTTATCTCCCTCGCCAATTAGGGAAAATTCTGCATTCGTCTTTCCGACAACTCTCAAAAGCTTTTTACTAATTTCAATTTTCAACAATTTTCTCCGCAACAATTAAAATAAAAAATATAATTCCTAAATATCCATTTACCGTAAAAAAAGCACGGTCGATTTTTCGGAAATCTTTTCTCACAAGATAGTGTTCATATCCCAAAAATATCGCAGAAACAAAAACCGCAAAAAGTGAAATCACTCCTAAATTTGCTTCTGAAATTGCAAAATACCAAAATCCGACTGTCAAAATATGAAAAACCGCAGAAATTTGCATCGTTCTTTTTTCGCCAAATCTTGACGGAATTGAGTGAAGCCCAAATTTCTTATCAAAATCTATATCTTGAAGTGAGTAAAGCAAGTCAAATCCTGCCACCCAAAAAAGCACTCCGACCGATAAAAAGATACTCCAAAGTGGAATTGCTTCTTCAACTGCAACAACTCCAGAAATTGGTGCAAGTCCAAGTGAAATCCCCAAAATTATATGTGCGAAATAACTAAATCTTTTGAAATATGAGTAAATTCCGAGAATGAACAGAATTGGAATTGCAAGTTGAAAAGCCAAATTATTTACAAAATATGCGACCGCAACAAATCCAAGTGCATTTGCAATTGTGAAAAACAGAATTCCATTTTTAGAAATTCGTCCATCAACACTCGGTCTATTTTTTGTTCGTGGATTTAAGGAATCGTGGTCGATGTCTAAATATCTGTTGAATGCCATCGCAAAATTTCGGGCAGTCAATCCCGCTAAAATTCCAAGAAAAAGAAGTTTCCAACCGAACCAACCGTTTGCCGAAATCACCATCGCGATAAATATAAAAGGAAATGAAAAAATCGAGTGCTGAAACATGATTAATTCATTGAAATTTCTGTATGCCTCTGCTACTTTTTGAAACAAAAATTATCCTCTTTTGTGAAGTTCATGCCATGCAAAAAGATTTGACATCGCTAAAACAATTACCGAAGCTGTAAAAATTTCTGGGTCGATAATTCCGTAGCTGACTGAAAAAAGCAAAATTATTAAAGCAAGTTCTGTTTTTGCAAATGAACCGTAAGTTATAAATTTTGTATCATTTTTTTCAATTCCATCAAATCGTAAAGTTAAAAGTGAGAAAAGATATTGTGCCACCCAAATTGTAATTGTTAAAATCACAAACGGAATGAAAAGTGAATAGTCAAACAGAATCCCCAAATCAATGTTCAATCCAACTGCTAAACCAAAAATTGGCACAAAAAGATACCCGTTTAAAATTCCAACTTTTTTACGAATTGGCTCAACTGTTGCAAATTTTAAATGAACTTCTGGAATTAAAAGTGTGCTTGAGAAAATCGCAATTATGTAGTGAATTTCCATTAAATAAGCAATTCCTGAAAGAGTCAGAGCATTTGCTAAAAGCAGAAGCAGAATTGAAATATCACCTTTTACAAATCTTGCAATTCGTGGATAAACATATCTGGAAATCGCTAGAGCAATAAATAGGAATAGAACTGTTTTTCCTGTAGCAATTGAGAAACCTATAAATGAGTGATCGCCGTAGCCGTAAAAAGAAATTAGAGTTACAAAAACTGCGATAATGAAAAAGTTATTTGGCAAAGCTTTTGCTAAAAATAGTTTGCAAACATTCTCTTTTAATTGCCCTTGCTCTTTCAAATACCTCATCGCAATTGAATTTACTGAAACCGAAACAATTCCAAAAGCTAAAACAAGAATAATTCCAATTTCTGGTGCAAAATTCTCAAAATACAACACATTTACAAGATAAACAACAAGCATTGTAAGAATTGTCGGCAGAGCAATAAATTTATATTGCATTACATATCTCTTGACAAATTCTCCACCAGGTTTTGTCAAACTCAGATAGAAAACCAGCATGAAAATTGAAATTGTCATCAATGAATCCATGTAGTTTATTGATTGACAACCAAGAAGTTTTAAAGACATTGGTCCAAAAATCACACCAAATAAAACACCTGTGAGAAGTCCAGAAATCCGATAGAAATGAAACATTAAAATCTGAACTGCTATAATTAAACCGAATGTTATAAATACACCCATTTACTTTCCTTATTTCTTATAAAATTCTAAGAATCTTATCCAAAATTGGAACAGCAAATAGAAGAGTTTTCATCAAAAAAGAGCATGTTTTAATAGAAAAAAGTTCAGAACCACTAAACAGAATTCTTAAAAATTTAAAAAGTTGTTAAATAAGAGCTTATGTTTTTTTTCAAAAGATTTTAAACTTCTATTCTTTGTTAGAATTCTCAAAAATTTACGGAGGTTTTCTAAAATGAAGAAAATACTATTCGCGGTTTTGCTAACTCTTGGGGCAAATGCTGAAAATTTCAATGAGATTTTCCACACTGGACAAAACAGTGCGACTACACTTTTAAAAGCACTTGGTGGTGAATTAAAAGCGAAAATGAAAGAGGGAAATATCACAAAAGCGATTCAATTTTGTGCATCAAACGGATTACCAATTACAGCAAAAGTAGATGAAAAACTTGGTGAAAATATTTCAATTAAAAGAATTTCTGAAAAAAATAGAAATCCGCAAAATGTTCCAACTGAAGCAGAAGCTAAAATTTTAAAATTGATGGAAGAAAACGGTAGTCCAATTCTTACAAAAGCAGGAAAAGATACTTACAAATATTATCATCCGTTAAAAATTGCAAAACCAGTCTGTTTAAAATGTCATGGAAAAGGTGAAGATATGCCAGAACAGGCACGAAAAACAATTCACTCGCTCTATCCAAAAGACAAAGCATACGGATATTCAAAAGGTGATCTTCGTGGTGCAATCGTTGTAGAAATTAGAAAATAGGAAAAAAGATGAAAAGAATTTATGTTGATAATAATGCGACAACAAAAGTAGATGAGAGAGTTGTTGAGGCAATGACTCCATATTTTTCAGAAATGTATGGAAATCCAAACTCATTACACAAATTTGGTAGTGAGACTCACCGTGGAGTTGCAACTGCTATCGATGAGGTCTATCGTGGTTTAGGTGCAACTGATAACGATGATGTTGTTTTCACTTCTTGTGCTACTGAAAGTAACAACTGGGTTGTCAAATCTGTTTGGCTTGATTACATCAAAAACGGTGAAAAAGACCATATTATTACAAGTGATGTTGAGCATCCTGCGACACTTTCAACTTGTAAATTTTTGGAAAAAGAGTTTGGTGTAAAAGTTACATATTTACCAGTAAATAGTGAGGGAGTTGTTCCAGTTTCTGCACTCGAAGAAGTTATTACTGATAAAACGGCTCTTGTTTCAATCATGATTGCAAATAATGAGACTGGTGTAATTTTTCCGATCAAGGAAATGGTAGAAGTGGCACACAAACACGGTGCACTTTTTCATACGGACGGAGTTCAAGCAGTTGGAAAAATTCCTGTAAATGTTGCGGATTTAGGAGTGGATTTTTTCTCACTTTCAGCACATAAATTTCATGGACCAAAAGGTGTTGGTGCATTATTTATCAAAAGCGGAATTACATTGACTCCACTTTTCCATGGTGGTAGTCAAATGGGCGGACTCCGAAGCGGAACTTTAAATACTCCTTATATTGTTGGAATAGGGAAAGCTATGGAACTAGCGACCTCATCGCTAAATGATATGAATAGCAGAGTTCGAGGTCTTCGAGATAAAATTGAAGATGCTCTTTTGGAACTTCCTGATACTTTTGTAGTTGGAAATCGGGACAATCGAACACCAAACACGATTTTGATTTCAGTTCGTGGAGTTGAAGGTGAAGGAATGCTTTGGGATTTAGATAAGAAATTTGGAATTGCCGCGGCAACTGGTTCAGCTTGTGCCTCTGAAGATTTAGAAGCAAATCCTGTTTTAGAAGCAATTGGTGCTGATGAAGATTTAGCACACACGGCAATTCGGATTTCTCTTTCTCGATTTACAACTGAAGAAGAAGCAAATTATATTATTACTTCATTCAAAGATGCAGTAAATCGACTCCGAGCAATTTCAAGTTCATATGCAACTGTAAAAGCACAAAATGCTTAGTGAAGCAATAGCTTTTTACAATCAAAATGAGTTTGCAAAAGCTCTACCCATTTTTCAAAAACTTGCAAACGAAAAAAATAGCGAGGCTCAATTCTATCTCGGAATGATGTATGAAAATGGTGAAGGAGTTTTTTGCAATATTGAAACCGCTAAATCTTGGTATCGAAAAGCATCGCGGGGTAGAAATCCCGATGCTGATTTCCGACTTCAATCAATTGACCAAAAAACAAATTGTCGTTGCTAATTTAACTCTTTATTCCGAATTCTTTTCGGAATCCATTAAAAGAAAATTTAAGAAAAAGAAATTTTGTTAATCTTTCGTTGTATATTTTTTCACATTAAAAAAGGAAACTAAAGATTTTTGATGAAACTTTTTTACTATTTTTTCCGCTTCTACTTTTTGGTGAAGTTCCCGAAATTCCCGTTGTTGATCTCTCTTTTGGAGTCCCGCAAGAGCCTGAAGATTTAGTATCTTCTCTCAATGTTATTGCTCTTTTAACTCTACTTTTTCTTGCCCCATCTCTTCTTCTTGTTACAACTGTTTTTACAAGATTTTTGATTGTTTTTGGTCTTCTTCGACAAGCTCTTGGAACTCAACAGATGCCACCAACTCAACTCCTTGTATCTCTTGCTCTAATTATGACAATGTTTATTATGGAGCCTGTTGGAAAAGAGGCATATGAAAAAGGGATTCAGCCTTACATGGAGAAAAAGATTGGCTACGAAGAGGCTTTTGAGAAATCAACAAAACCGTTTAAGATGTTTATGATAAGAAACACACGAGAAAAAGATTTAGCACTTTTTATTCGTATGCGAAACATGGAAAACCCAAAAACAATCGATGATTTATCCCTAACAATTGTAATTCCTGCTTTTGTCATTAGCGAATTGAAAACAGCTTTTGAAATCGGATTTTTGCTATTTCTACCATTTCTTGTTATTGACATGGTTGTGTCATCAATTCTTATGAGTATGGGTATGATGATGTTGCCTCCAGTTATGATCAGTTTGCCATTTAAAATTCTTATTTTCGTAATGATTGATGGTTGGAATCTTCTAATCTCAAATATGGTTCAGAGTGTAAAATAGATTTTCTCATTGTCGGAAAATCTCCGACAATTCTATTGGTAAATTTTGTCAAAATCCTCAGGAATTTCTGGTAAAAACTTTGTTGTTGGAATATATCCATTTTCCTCAACTTCAAAAAGCGAAAGCGAAACAGAGTTATCAAGTTCATCTTTGTAGATAATTCGCTTGATTTTTCCAACCTGATCCAAAATTATTAGATAATCTCGTTCATCAATTTTCGCGATATATCTTTTCTCATCAACTTTTTCCGCATTTTCCAAAATCTGAAGCATTTTCAGACTTTTATCAACTCGCTTAATAATGACTTGTTCAAGTTCAGGTTCAAGAAGAAAAAGCTTTTTACCATTTAAATATAGATATTTTTCAACAGGTTTTATATATTTCCAGAGAATAAAGTGAGGCTGTTTAATGTAGAGTTCGCCAGAATAAGCTATTCGCTTTCCGTCGCTCTCCACGATTTGCTGAAATTCAGCTTTGAGAGTTTTAAGATTTGCTAAATCTCCACCAAAAAGGGGGAGATAAAAAAGTGTAAAAAGTAAAAACTTTCTCAAGATTACATCTGAATTCGTGAAATTTCTTTGTATGCACTGAGTGCTTTATTTCGGACTTCAAGCATAAATTTCATTTGCACTTCAGCTTTATCAATTTTTAATGCAGCTTGGTGTAAATCTTTGACTTGACCAGTCGCAATATCAGTCATTGCTAATTCAGACTCTTTTTGAGAGTGATTCAAATCTTGAATTTGGTCTTTTAACATTTTAGTAAATGTAGCTTGACCGTCCATAGTTTGGATTTTTTGCTCTTTTGCTCCAAGTGATGGAACTGAACCAATTTTAATATCTAACATTTAAACTCCTTAACTCATTAGACTTATTGCATCGTTTGCCATTTTTTTAGCAGACTCAAAAGCGGAAACATTTGCTTGATAAGATCGAGTGGCTTCGATGAGGTCGCTCATTTCAATCACTGGATTTATATTTGGATAGGCAACATATCCTTTACTATTTGCATCAGGATGCGACGGGTCATATTTCATTCGCGGTTCGCTATCGTCTCGCACAACCTTATCAACAACAACACTCATAACTGGCGGTTTTGCAACTGCACCTTTTAGTCCCTCGCTAATTGGGTCTTCATATTTTAAAAGTTCGTTGTTTTCACTCAATTGCTTATTGAATTCTTTGTCAAAATCAACAGCTTTAAAAACTAATTCTTGTCGTCGGTATGGACCACCTTCAGCTGTTCGAGTTGTTTGAGCATTTGCAATATTTGAACTTATCACATTTACCCTAGCTCTTTGTGCCGAAAGTCCGTAGCCACTTATGTCAAAGTTTGAAAGAAATCCACTCATTTTCTACTCCTAGTTAAGTTTTTCGGAAGCTGAAACAACAGAACGGAAAATATTTGACTCTTTTCTCAATCCAGAAACAAGAGCTTTAAACATCACTGAGTTTTTAGACATTTCCGTTGTCTCAACATCTAAATCGACATTGTTGCCATCGTTTCTAGTTCCGTGTCCATCTCGAATAAAAATTGTTGGTGTTTTTGGAGTTTCACCAGTTCCTCCGAGATGTTTTCCATTTGTATTTGCAAGTTCTAAATCATTGCCATTTTCATTTGAGAAAACTTTTTTAGCTTCGTTAGAAAGAGCTTTTTCAAAAGCAATATCCCGAGCTTTATAAAATGGTGTATCAACATTTGAGAGATTTCCAGAAATGAGTTTTTGCCGAGTAGCTCGACTGTTCATAGCGGAAACCATAAAATCATGTGCTTTACTTAATTCCATAAAATCTCCTTTAAAATTACCACTAGATTATAACACTACTCTTTTCCGAATAATTTTTAAATTTTAACTTTGTTAGAATAGTTGAAAAATAGGATAAATATTGAAAGAGTTCTTAGAAAAAGCAAAAGAGAGTAGCCGAATTATTGGACAACTTGATGGTGCGACAAAAAGCAAGATTTTAAATAGTATGGCTGATGCACTTTTGAAACACAGCGAAACAATTATCACAGAAAACAGGAAAGATTTGGAATATGCAAAAGAGAATAATTTATCTTCTGCGATGCTTGATAGATTACTTCTTGATGAAAAACGAATTTCTGGAATGGCAACTTCACTGCGAGAAATTGGAGCTTTAAGAGAACCAGTAGGTCGAGTTCTTGATGGCTGGATAAATGATATTGGATTGAAAATCGAAAAAGTTTCCGTGCCGATTGGTGTCATTGGAATTATTTACGAATCAAGACCAAATGTAACAAGCGACACAGCTGGACTCTGTTTTAAAAGCGGAAATGTAGCGATTCTAAAAGGCGGAAAAGAGGCAGAACATAGTAATAAAATTATTGCACTTGTTTTACAGAGTGTTTTAGAAGATTATGATTTGCCGAAAGAGATGATTTCACTTTTACCAGATTCTTCACGAGAAGGAGTGGCGAAATTGATAAAAGAGGATTTTTATATCGACCTCATCATTCCAAGAGGTGGAGAAGGCTTGATTCGCTATGTAAATTCAAATGCGACTGTTCCAGTTGTAAAACATGACAAGGGACTTTGCCACACATTTATCGATAAAGATGCTGATATTGAAAAAGCACTTGACATTGCAATTAATGCAAAAACTCAAAGGACTGGAGTTTGTAATGCGATGGAAACTCTACTTGTGGATTTCTCAATTGCCGATGAGGTTCTTCCAAAACTGAAAGAGAGATTTGATGAACTTGGAACAGAATTAAAAGGTTGCGGAACAACAGGAAATATTATCGAAGTAGCAAAAGCGACTGATGAAGATTTCAATACTGAATACTTGGCAAATATTTTAAATGTGAAAGTTGTGAGCGGAGTTTTTGAAGCGATAAATCACATTTCAAGATTTGGCTCAAAACACTCGGAAGCAATTATCACGGAAAACTACACAACAGCAGAAAAATTTATGAACGAAATCGATGCCTCTTCAGTTTATGTGAATGCTTCAACTCGATTTACAGACGGAGCAGTTTTTGGATTTGGTGCAGAAGTTGGAATTTCTACAAATAAATTACATGCCCGAGGACCAATGGGAATTGATGATTTGACAACTTACAAATATAAAATTTACGGAAACGGACAAATCAAAGAATGAGATATTTTTTAATTTTTACACTTTTGTTTTTTTCGGCTTGTAGTAATTCTCAAAATAGCGATGAGGTCGCAAAAGAAGAAAATCGTGTAATTCGTGTAGCAGTTGCTGCGAATGTCTCTTTTGCAATTATCGAACTCTCCAAAGAGTTTAAAAAAGATTTTCCAAATACTGACTTGCAAATCACTCTCGGAAGTAGTGGAAAACTTTCAGCACAAATTATAAATAAAGCACCCTTTGATATTTTTATGAGTGCAAACACAAATTATCCAGAAAAGCTTTTTGCCGAGGGAATTGGTCTCAAAAAACCAAAAATTTATGCAAATGGGAGTCTTGTTCTTTTGTCAATGACCGAAAGAGATTTTTCAAATGGATTCCAAATTTTCGAGACTGAGAAATTTAATAAAATTGCGATCGCAAATCCAAAAACTGCACCTTACGGTTTTGCTTCAGTCGAGGTTTTACAAAATTTAGGACTTTTCCAAAAACTAGAAGATAAATTTGTATATGGTGAATCAATCGGACAAACTTTCACTTATGCTACAAAAGTTACAGACATTGGATTTGTCGCAAAGTCTCAACTTTTTGGTGAAGATTTTCGCGACCTCATCGAGGGTAAAAATTGGTTTGAAATTCCACCACATTTATATTCTCCGATTTCTCAAGGTGCTTTAGTTTTAACTGAGAACGGAAAAGATTTTTATAATTTTCTTTTAAGTGAAAAAGGGAAAAAAGTTCTGAAAGATTTTGGATACTCATTTTAAAATAGAGATTCCCGTAGAAAATACGGGAAAAATTCTACTCAAACATTTTTAGAGTTTTTGAAAAAGATTCCTCAAAAGCTTTTAATCCCGCAGATTTTAGGTTTTCTAAAATCTCATCAGAATTTTTAATTGAATTCAAAATTTCAGATTCTTGTTTTTCATCAAGTGGTAAAACTTCATCGCCACCACTACCGTTTTTAACATAAGCTTCAATTGTTTTAAGTGGAGCAGTATTGATACTGTTTTTTCCAATTAAACCTCGGATGTAATAATCTTCAGGTAAATCTGGATTTTTGACACCAGTTGAAGCAAAAAGAGTCGTTACATTTGGATATTGTCTTTTTTCGATTTCTCGGTAGATATAAGAGGAGTTTGCAATTCCAAAATGGACTGAATTTGTAGCAACATCAAGACGACTAACAAAGACAGATAGGACTCCACTTGCTGTTTTGTTTTTGCTTCTGATCAATCCTCGTTTCATTGCTTCTGCTGATTTAATCGCTTCGTCAAGTGTGAAAATAAGAGTTGCATTTACAGGAATATCTCGGCTAAAAAGTTCTTCCATTGCACCATATCCAGCTTCAGTTGCAGGAATTTTAATCATTACATTTTTCATTCCAATTTTTTCATAGAGTCGAACACCCTCTTCAACTGTCTTTTTAACATCATCCGCAAAAAACGGATCAACTTCAATTGAGACAAATCCCATATTTCCAGTTTCGCAAAGTGGTTTTAATTTTTCAGCACCAATTTTAATATCTTCAACTGCTAGATTTTCATAAATCTCTTTTGAGGAAAGTCCCTCTTTTTTCATTCTCTCAATATCGTTTTTGTATGCTGATGAGGTCGAAAATGCTTTCTCAAAAATTGCGGGATTTGATGTTGCTCCGTTTATAATTCCGTTGTCAATCAGTTTTTGAAATTCACCATTTTGTAAGTAATCTCTCTCGATAAAATCAAGCCAAACTGAAAAATTTATATCTCTATTCATAAATCTCTTTTTTTTTGTAGTGTAGCAAATTTAAGTTATTTGGAAATCCTAAATTAACAATTCTTTTCTAGCGAATTTGTTATAATTTCAGACTTAAAAATTAAAAAGGAAAAGAAGTGAAAAGAACTTACCAACCACATAACACTCCTAGAAAAAGAACTCACGGTTTTAGAACTAGAATGAAAACAAAAAACGGTAGAAGAGTTATCTCAGCACGAAGAGCAAAAGGTAGAAAGAGATTAGCTGTTTAAAACACTCTTTACGAATTAATTCCCCAGAACTTTTTAAAGATATATATAAAAGCGGGAAACAATATCACAGACCAACCTTTGTTCTATTTTTTAAAAAGAGTGAAGAGTTTGGTTTTGCATTTGTCTCAAGCAAACGAGTCGGAAATGCAATAAAGAGAAACAAAAGCAAACGAATCCTCCGAGCGACACTTCAAAATTTTTGTAGTAACTTAAAAACTGGATTTTATATTTTTGTTGCAAAAGAGGATATTTTAACAGAGAAAAACAAGAGATTAGAATCTGATTTTCACCGCGGTTTAAAATATCTTTCAGTTACAAATTAATTTTTTGAGTGCTGAAATTAATTCAGCATTTTAATTAAATAATTGAGCTAATTCTCCATTTCAGTTGATGGAATTTATTTCCAATTTCTAAACAGAAATCATTTGCGGATGAGGTCGGTCGCCAAACTCCATTTTCATCTCGCTTCTGAAAGCCCCTCTTTTCCAAAATCAAATTCACTTCTGCTCCAGAAATCCCCAAAATTTTCCCGATTTCAGTTGGCAAAAAATATGTTTGAGAAAAATCAATGTTTAGAAGTTTTGTCGGTGAAAATTTTCCTGCGATTTTGTCAATTTGGAAAAGTTCAAAAGCATTTCTATTTTCCAAAAGCTTCATTACTTCAACAGCTTTTTCAGTTTGTTCAACAATTTTAGAAAGTGAAATTTCTTCAAACTTTTGTAAAGGGATATTTTGTAACTGAGTTCTCATTTCAAAAAATGCACGAACTAAATCAACTTTAAAATAAACAACAATTTCATTATTTCTCAAAAAAGTTAAAAGTAGAGTTGCTTGGGGTTCGTTCAGAAAATAAGTTTTTGACGGTTTTAAGTCTGGATTTTCTTTAAGTTTATCTTCAGAAACTGTTGTCATTTCAAATGACACGACTCCAAAAAATTCGAGTTTATCGATATATTTGTCAATTAATTTTCTGATTGAAACATCTTTGTTCTCTGTATGCTTTGCTATAACTTTGTGAGAAATCCTTGGTTCGTTATTAACAATTTGTATGATAGAATTGCTTTTCAATGTTTTTCCAATCAAGATATTTTCAAATAGAAATGCCAGTTTCTACTTGATTGGAGTAATTATAGCACAGTATTCTATTTTACATGTGTAAAAATCTTATATCAGTTGTTTATATAATTTTCTATATCTCTAATATTATTTTTAAATTTGTATAAAAGTTCTTTTTGTTTGCTATTTTCACTGATTAATTTGATATGGTTTTCAATATTTTTTGGAATATTTCCCGTTGCATATTTTGACAATGTTCTATCACTTAAACCAATTTTTTCAGCCAACTCCTTTTGAGTGATTCCAAGTTCTCGGCAAGTTTTTTTTACTAGATTTTCCTCTTTTTGTTCCAAAAAATCCTCCATGCTCTTTTTGTAAATTTTAATTCGCTTTTTCCG
>AKKQ01000043.1 GCA_000276965.1 Thiovulum sp. ES
TATTTTGGTGTTGAAAAAGCAATCGGAATTTTGCGAGTTAATGAAGCTTCAAAAATTGGAATGGTTGAAAGAATTCACAAAAAGTTTGATTTGGAAACTTCATATTTGCCAAAATATTCCGACGAAAATCATGCTGTTGCTCTTTCTGTTTTGTTGAAAAAATTTGATGTTGGAATGTCGGCACAAAAATTCAACAAACTTCTTATTTATGCGGGAATTTTAGAAGTCAAAACTCGGAAAAGTTCAAAGTACAGAACTGAAAAAGATGTTGATGGAAAAGAGGTGAAAATCCCAATTTTGAAAGAGTTTAAATCTTTGACGGAAAAAGGTTTGGAATTTGGAAAAAATGTGATTTCTCCAAAAAACCAACTTGAAACTCAACCATATTATTTTGAAAGTAAATTTTCTGAACTTTTGGCATTTTTAAAAATATAGTTTTGTTGTCGGATTTCTCCGACAATTTTTTTATTCGCAGAGAACCCAAAAGCCTTCATTTGCATTAATTGTTTCAAACATGCTTGGATATCGAGAAACATCATCAATAATTTAAATTTTAAAGACATCTCTCCGAAAAGTTTGACCATCTTCAAAAACTTTGTATGAAAAACCGTCGCCCGTTTCAAAATCTGCGACAACCATTTGAAAAACTTTAAAACATTTATTTGGTTCAGGAACTTTGATGTAGGATTTTTTGCCAGTCAAATATCTCTCAACTGTGCTACTCATTCCAAGAACTCCGTCAAAACAACCCGTCAAACCAACATCAGTAATGTAAAAAGTGCCATTTGAAAAAGTGTAATCGTCCGTTGCAATATGTGTGTGAGTTCCCGCAATCATCGAAACACGACCTTTTAAAAACTCAAACATTGTTCGCTTTTCCGCAGTAGTTTCGGCATGAAAATCAAGAAAAATGTAATCGACCTCATCGCTATTTAGTTCATTGACGATTTCATCAACAATTGGAAATGGATTATCAGAAACAACAGGCATCATTTGAGAACCGAGATAATTTAAAATTGCAATCCGTTTTCCACCAATATTGAAAATTGAATACAAACTTTTTCGTCTTGTCGGAAAATTAGCAGGAATTAGAACAGGAATCTCATTTTTAAAATGATTTATTTCGCCACGGTCAAAAGTGTGATTTCCTCCCGTCATAATTTCGATTCCGTAGGAGAGGAGTTCCTCCCCATTTTTTTTCGTCAAACCAAATCCGTGAGAAGCATTCTCATAATTTGCAATTACCAAATCAAGTCCAAACTCTTCACGAGCTTTTTTGAGATGATCCCGAACCATGTGCCGACCTGCTCGACCAACAATATCCCCAATAAATCCTACTTTCAACGAAGGTATGCCCCAAAGTCATTTGACAATTTCTCAATCACCGAATTTGTAAAATCCGTGATCTCATTTTCCTCAAGAGTCTTTTCCATACTTTGTAGTTGGAAACGAATTGTCAAACTCACCTTTTCATCTTCCAATTGGAAAACATCAAGTGGATAGAAATCAGTGATAAGTGGATTTTGAAGCGAATTAATTGCATCGCGAACTGGACGGAATTCTAAATCTTTTCCAACAACCAGACTCAAATCACGATTTACTCCACCAAATTTAGAATATTCACTTGCGACATCTTTCACAATTTCCAATTTATCTAATTCAATTTCCGCAATATAAGTTGTTGGAATGTCAAATTCTGACTGAATTGTGTTGTGGAGTTTGTATATTTTTCCAATTTCAGCACCGTTTTTTGAAACTTTTGCAATTTGGTAAGGATGTTCAAGTTTTGTTTCGGCTTCACTTTGAGAAATTTCGCCTCCACCAATTGAAGAAAGTACCATTTTTGAAAAACTTGTAAAATTGATTTCGGCAGGTTTTCCCGCATTTAAGAAAGAATCGCTTTCAACTTCACCAGAAAAAACAAAAGCTAACATCTCTTTTTCACTCCGATCTTTTGCAACAGTTCGACCAATTTCAAAAAGTGGCACTCGGCTTTTTCCAAAATTGATATTTCGCTGAACAGCTTGTAAAAGTCCAATGACAAGAGTCGGTCGCAAAGTGTCCATCGACTCAACAATTGGATTTAAAAGAGATTCCTCGAATTCAGAGAAACCATATTTTTCAAAAGTTTTCTTTTCGCCAAAAGTGTAAAGCAGAGTTTCATAAAAACCGTTTGCAATTGCCGAATTTCGGATTTGTTCTTTCAATTGTAATTTTTGAGAAGTCTCATTATCTCGACGACTTTCAGTAAATGCCATTTTTTTAGCAGGAATTTCATCAATTCCGATAATTCGCAAGATTTCCTCAACAACATCACCACGGTTTTTAATGTCGTGTCGGAATTTTGGAACAGTCAAATTTACAGAATCTGCTTGTAATTCAACTTCAAAACCGAGACTTTTTAAAATTTGCTCAATTTTTAGTGCGGGAACTGGAGTGCCGATGAGGTCATCAATTTCTGAAAAATTTAGTGAAATTTCTCTTTTTGGAGTCATGTTTTTAAAACTTTTTGTCGCCTTAAATTTTTTTACAAGATTTAAGCTTTCTAAAAATTCAATACCAATAAAAATATCTGGTTCGCTACCCCGAGACGAGTTGTAGTAGAGTTCATCAGTTTTCAATTTTTTCTCAAAAACATCAACCGAAATTTTTTCAGGATCAATGTATGAGAACTCAAAAAAATCTCCCTCTTTTGATGAAATACCAACTTTTGAATCTCCAAAATGTAGAACCTCATCGACTAATGAAATTTTTTCAGAATCTTCCACCGATTTGAGTAAAACACCAGTCGAATTTAAAACATATCGAGATAAGTTTTTAAAATCATCTTCAAAAAGTTTTCCAATAATTGCTAATCGTGTTTTGATAAAAAGTGGGATTTCAGAAATTTCTTCAAAATCGTAATATGCTAAGTTGTAATCGATTTCACCAAATTCACCGTTTTCTCCGCTTAATTTTCCAAAATCTTTTTTCAAATTTCTATCAAAAGCAGTCGCTAAATCTCGAGCAATTCCATGCAAACTCAAGCAGTCTCCACGATTTGCTGTCAATTCTATTTCAAAAAGTGTGTCGTTGAAAATCGGAAATTCTGAAAGTGCTTTTCCAGTTTCCAACTTGCCGATTGAGTTATCAAGAATTACGACACCTTCGCCAACTCTTGGAATTCCAAACTCTTCAGTTGAACAAAGCATTCCAAAAGATTCTTCCCCTCGTAGTTTCCCTTTTTTGATTTTAAAATTTAGAAGATGTGTCCCAACTGTCGCAACAGGAACAAAATCATTTTCCGAAACTTTTTTATCATTTGTAACAATTTGTAAAGTTTCTGTTCCAATATTTATTTGACAAATTTGCAATTTTTCAGCATTTGGATGAGGTTTTGTCGTTTCCACTTTTCCAACAACTACACCATTTGGTGCAGAAAAAGGCACAACACTATCAACTTCTAATCCAATTCTATTTAGGGTTTTTGCGATTTCTTCATCAGAAATATCACTTAAATCAATCCACTCATTTAACCAGTTTTTTGTAAAAATCACTATTCAAATCTTTTTTGGCAAATTCTATCAAGAAAAAAAATGAGAGTTTAAATATTTTTGTGGGAGTCGGACAAAGTCCGACAAAGAGTTCTATTTTTGACCAAAGATATATTTTGGTTTTAAGATAAAAAGTAGAATTGGTAAGATTGTAAGAGCAGTGAAAACATCAATTACAATTGCTTCTGTGATATAAATTGAGAGTCCCCAAGTATTTCCTAATTCTGTTCCCATAAGTGGAATAAATGCACCAATCAAGACAATTACCGAAACAAGAATTGAAAAACCAGTTGTTGCAATTGATACTTTGACTGACTCAAACCAGTCGCCTGTATTCGCATACTCTTCTCTAAGTTTTGCAATCATATAAATTGAGTAATCGACTCCAAGACCCATTGCAATACTTAAGGTAACAAGGTTTCCAAAATGTAAATTTCCTGCCCAATTTCCAATTGCTGAAAAATATCCTGCAAGTCCATATTGTGCAAAAAGTGTTACCCCTAAAATCACCATAAGAGTTCCAGAAATCAAGAATGAACGAAAAATTAAAGTAACAATTACAAAAATTGCAAGAGCTGTTCCAAGTGGATTCATAATCCAATTTTCAAAAGTAACATCTCGAGTCGCCTCTGTTGCACCAAGAAAACCACCTATTCCCTCAAGAATTTCAGTTTTAGAATCTGCGACCTCATCAGCACCACGATAACCGAAAGCAATTTTATTTAATCCCTCGTTGTTTCGGTGTTCTTCAATATATTCTTGTAAATAACGGAGAGCTTCATGTGTCTTTTTTGGATCCATTGTATTTATAAAGCCCATAACAACTCCATTATTGTAATTTTGTGCAACCATTGAAGTTAAATCACCTGGGCTAGAAGCCATATCAAGAAGACCATTGTAAGAAGAGACTAAAGCATCTGGATCACGATCGTCATCTGGGTCTTTCGCCAAAAGATACTCGCTTGATGGAACTCGAAAATCATTTAATGTTGTTGCCTCTTTTGATTCCGCCATAAGTAGCATATTTGCAATTTTAATATATTGAGCATATGAAGCAGTGAAACCGATATAAGGGTGTTGTCGAATATCATCTTCCATTTTTTCAAGAGCAGTTAAAACATCAGCTTTGTTAAAAATTCCTTGCGGTTCATCTTCATCAGGGTCATAACAAGTTTTTGTAGCGATATACCCTTCGACATCGGCTTCAGCTTCTTCAAGCATATAAAGTTTGTCGTAGTAAGCATCATCACAAACAGGTTTGAGTGGCTCTTTTCCACGAATTGGAATATTGAATGAAATTACCCCAGGCATGATTTCAGAAAGTCGATAAATATCTTGAATTGCATTTGAGTGAGGTTTGAAAGCAGCCTCGGCATAGTTGATACCTTTTTCAACCCCTGGCATTAAGTCAAATTTGTTTCCACTCACAATCTCTTCTAAGCTTGGTTTTTCTACAAAAATATTTGAAATTCCTTTGTGAATTTCTGTGAAATATATAGACGGGATTAGAATTAAAAGAACAAAAAATAGCGGAATTATTCTCATATTTCCGACAGCTAAAGCACCAACTTTTTCACCAAAATTCAATTCCCATTTAGCTAAATTGTGATTTGGTTTGTGAGAAATTTCTTCTTTCTTATCTGGAAAAATTGAAAGTAGAATAGGAATAAGTGTTGTTGTTGTGATGAGAAGCGAGAACATTCCAAACATTCCAAAATATGCATAAGCTTTGTAGAATGAAATATCAACAGTTGAAAGTGTCGCAAAACCAACGGCATCAGTAATTATTGAAAGTGTTGCAGGAACAATTGTTAAAACAAGTGCCGATGAGGTCGCGATTTTAAAATCTTCACCCCGTTTTTTTGAAAGTGAATAGCTTCTTGTTACTTGAATTGCATGACCAATCCCAACAGCTAAAATCAGCATTGGTGTTAAAACCATCATTGTTGTTAATTTGAATTCCGAAAATCCCATGAGTCCAAGAGTCCAAACAATTGAAATTCCAACTCCAACTATTGGAAAAATTGCACCTTTAATTGAACGAGTCTCAAAAAATAGAATTCCAATTGCAATTAGAATAGAAATCGCAAAAAGATACCAATGGTCAAGAAGATTTACCATCATAAAAGCGAGGAAATATGGCTCACCCGCAATTGAAATTCTGATTCTGTCATCTTTTTGATACGGTTCTAAAATCTCAATTACATTCCGAACCCAAGAAACATAGCTCTCTTTTATCTCGTTTCCGTAGTCTGCAAGAATAAAAGTACCTTTTGCAATACAGCCGACCTCATCAGCTCCACAAACCTTATCTGTTTTTAGACTCTCTTCATAAACTATAAAAGGTTTTAAAACTGGATTTGTGTCAAGACCCTCTTTCATAAATTTGAGCTGTTCTCTTGCTGTATATTTGTTTTCTGTATCAATTCCTGTAATTGGAATCAGTCTTTTAAAAAGGAGGCTACCATCTTCAGTAACACCCATATTTTTCACTTTTTGTGCGGCGATACTAATAAAATTTGTTTTATTAGCATGATCCATTCCCTCAAGTTTATTATGAATTTCCTGAACCGTATTCACAAACCAATCTTGATAAATTGAACCCTCTTTGACCTCAACTCCAACAACAAAAATATTTCCCATTCCAAATTTATCTTCGATGAAATTATTTGTTGAAACATATTTATTTGTTTGTGGAAGAAGTGTGTCTGGGTCGTTTCTAATATCAATTTTTGAGAGTTGGCTTATTGCTAAACCAGTTGCAACAA
This sequence comes from Thiovulum sp. ES, assembly GCA_000276965.1. NCBI lineage: Bacteria > Pseudomonadati > Campylobacterota > Epsilonproteobacteria > Campylobacterales > Sulfurimonadaceae > Thiovulum > Thiovulum sp. ES. The sequence goes on from AKKQ01000043.1 coordinate 6,302, forward strand.
GGACAAATACAAGAATTGCCCATTTAAATTTCATAACGAAATTTGCATAACTTTCTGCGATAGAACTTTTCATTTTAACTCCTTAAATGAAGAGGGGGAAAAATTCCCCACAAATTAGAACAGGTATTTTGCTCCGAGTTGAATTGAAGATTGGTCGGCAAATTGCCCAAATATTCCATATTCGTCGCCACCATAAACATTGTATTCTGCTCGGAAAATTAGTGAGTCTGTGTAAGTGTATTCCATGTCGAATCTATTCCAGTATCCGCCACCTTCACCTTCTAAGAGAAATAAGTTATTTACTCTTAAAATATCACCCTCTAAGAAAGGTTTTGAAAGGTAGAAAGTATACATTTGCTGGTCTTCTTCTGCCATTTTCATATTATTTGAAAGTGAAAGAGTCGCAGGATTTGCTGTATAAACTCGATAATCTTTACCGTTGTAAGTTCGAGTTTCATCAACAAAATCCATATTATGAACATGCATGTATTGGAAACTTGTAAAAAGGTTTGTAAAAAGATTTACATCAACTCCAATAACACCTTTTATAAAATCCGCTTCAGTCATGTATAAAGCACCAGCTAAATCACCGTAGCTCAATTTCAACTTATCAACAACTGGAGTTTTCACACCTGTTTCGTAGAGAAATTCACCCCGAACAACAACAGGTAAAATTGGTGTATCAATTGTTGTGTCAAAAGATGTTCCAAACGAATTTATTCGATTTGTCTTTTCTGTAAAAACGAGTGTCGCAGGATTTTCAGCAGTCGGTTCAAAATTTGTTCCATCACTATAAGTCATGCTTTCAAGTGCTGTAACTTTTTGTCCAGATGATGCAAATTTTTCTCCGTCAAACATTGGCGAACTGTCGTGAGTAACAAAGTTTGTATCTAATTTTTTACCTGTGCTATCTTCCCAATGTAATTCAACATACGGGTTATTATCCCAATGCGAGTAGTAATTAAAAGAGTAATTTGTAGAAGCACCGATTGAACTTTTCCAACGGAATCCCATATTTGAGTGATCGAAACTCTCTTTTGCATGATCTTTTCTGTATGCAGTTTTCATGTTTTGGAAATATTTAAAAGTCCCAAATGCCGTATTTCCCATATAGTCAAAAGCACTTGTTGGATTTTCTGCTGAAAAAGTTCCATCAAACTGATTTGTAGTTCCATCAACAAAAACTTTTGACATTTCAGTCATTGCAATTTCTTCAATTTTTTCATTAAAGTCTTGCTGAAAAGTTTCTGAAGTTGGATCAAGTCCTAAACCAGTAGCAACTGCTATTTGAGAATTCGGATCACTCGGATCAAGTCCCATTCCTGAAGCAACTTGCATATACATCATTGATCCAAGAGAATTTAAAGCACTGCCAATTGTCGAGTTATCTAATTCTCCAGTTCCAGCTTCAACAACTTCAGCTACACCCGTTGCAAAAGAGACATCCCCTCCAGTCATATAGGCTTGTTGTAAAACACCCATGTAACTTTGAAAATTTTGAAAAAGCCCACTTCCATTATTTGCTGCCGCATTTAGAACATTACTCCCTGTTTGCATACTTGAAACCATTGGTAGAAAAACAGCATTCATTAAATTCAGATTTACATAATTTTGAGAACCCTCATTTAATCCAAAACAGCTTGTAATTGTTTCGGCAGTGAAATTGCTTGGAAGATTCTTCTCATCAAGAACAATATTTCCACTTGATATTTGAGAATAAGCACCAGTCATTGCATTTCCAACATCTGCAAAAGTCATTTTGTTTGGAGTGCCTAAACTTGTGAAAAATTCAACTGTTCGATATTTCATTGGACCAGTTAGTCCATTCATTCCACCCATATTTAAAAGTGTGTTAAAAATTGTCGAAGTTCTACCCATGTCCTTAGCGATGTGATAGAAACCATTGTACTTGCCGGTCATGGTTTCTGCCCCTAAACTTACAAAAGGTTGTCCTTCGTCACCAGTTTCTGGATCATAAAGCCCTGGAATTCGATTCACTTCTAAATCTGGAACAAGAACAAATTGTAGCGATGAGGTTCCACTATCTCCAATTGGTAAAGTTGCTTTAACCATCCAGAGCGGAATTCTTGAATCTTCCATCGCATTTTGACCCCACTCACGATAATCAGTTGGATTTATAATGTCAAGAAATTTCACACCGTCGGCTGTTCCCCAAGCTTCTTGTTGTTTCCCGATTCTCATTTCAAGAGTATTAAATCGAGTGTCAAAATAGAATTCTCTCAAATAGTCATGCTGAGAACTCTCCATATGACTTTTGTAATTATCCACTGCTTCAGAATCGTAAATAAAATTTGTTTGGGCATGAAATTTTGTGTCATCCGTAAAATCATAGTTGATGTAAAGATTTACAGAACTTTCAGATTTCATAATGTCGCCACTTTCATGAAGTGTTTCGCCATTTTTTTCTTGATCTTGGACATACCAAGAGCTTTCGTTTTTTAGGAATCCTGAAACTGCTAATTTAGATTCTTCTTCAAATTCATCAGCGAATTCATCATCGAATTCACCAAAATCATCTCCAAATTCGCCATCTTCTTCAGCAAATTCCCCAAACTCCTCTTCTTCCTCAATTATCTCTTCTTCAAACTCATCAAACTCTTCTTCTATCTCTTCGATGACCTCATCGGCAAGAATAGTTGAAGTTGGTAAAGAGAGCGATAGAAGAGAAACTAAAAAAAGTTCTCTTCTCATAATATTTACCTTTAATAGAAATTCCTATAATTATCTTTTGATTTTTTTAAGTGTGCCTTCACTCCATTTTGAAGCAGGAAGTTTTTGATTTACTTTTGTAATTCCGTTTGGAATGTATGCCATTGACTCAAATCCAGTGTTCATATCTTTTGCATACCAGAATCCCCATTTTAAAGCTCGTGGGTCTCTTGTTCCTTTGAATGAACCCCAATATTTGTCAAGGATTTTCACAAGTTTTCCACCTTTGTAATACTCAACTCTGTAATCACCAAAAGTTTCTGTATCAACAAAGCTAATTCGATAGTCATACCACCAACCAGAAAATTTTGTTGTTGATTTAACTTTATAAACTTCTTTTCCAATATTTTTGTCAGACTCAGATGGAATTCTTCTTAAATATCCTCTTCTTTCACTATTTTTAAGTTCAATTGCACCAGTTTTTTGAGCAAACTTCTCTTTTCCTAAATATGAGTGAGTTTCATGTCGAGGTTTTCGCAATGTAACATCACCAAATGTAAAAGCAGTTCCGCCCCAAGCATCTTCGTGTGCAGGTTGTGCAAATCTTCTAATTTTTCGGAGTGCAGGAATCCAAGCTAAATAGAGTTGTGATTTGTCATCATCAACATAATCAGTGATAAGCATTCCTAAACCTTTGTTTTTTCCTGAGTGAAAAATTGCAAGGTCTTTTGACTGAACAACACCATCGCTATAACTATTGTTTAAATATCGTGTAACAGTTTCAGTAAGTGGTTTTTCACCCGCAGACTTTTTTACAATTACTGTTACATTTCTTCGTTTTTTATCAATTGAGTAGTTTTTAAAAGCATAAAAGTGATTTACATAATAGACATTTTTCATAATTTCAAGTGCTGATGGCGTTCCGCTTGGATATTTTAAATCTCTTGAAACCGCATCGCTAGAAAAAAGATAGAGTGTAGAAAATAAAGCTAGAAATATAACTTTGAAAATAGCCATGATATAACCTTTTAGAATAGATTCTAGGTATTTTACAAAAGATAAGCTTATTTAATTATAAAATTTTTTTATTTGATATTTATTATTTGAATAATATATATTTATATTGGAAAGAGTTTAGTTTTACTCTTTCCAAAAGATTAAGTTATTGACAAGCTAGACATTCATCATCTCGGTCGATTACTTCGGGAGATTTTGAACGAATATAATATGTAGATTTTAAACCAAGTTTCCATGCCAACATATAAATTTGATGGAGTTTTCCACCCGTGATTTCATCAGGATTTACAAAAATATTTAAACTTTGACCTTGATCAATCCATTTTTGACGAACCGCACCAGCACGAATAATGTCGAGTTGCTCAACTTCATATGCATTTCTATAATAATGCCAAGTATCCAAATTCAGATTTGGAGCTGTTACGGGGAACATTCCAGAAAGATTTTCCTCACTCCATTTTCGTTTGTAAATTGGCTCAATTGCTTGTGAAGTTCCCGAAAGAATAGAAATTGATGAGGTCGGAGCAACTGCAATTAAGTATCCATTTCGGATTCCATTTTTCGCTTTTTCCCGTAGAGAATCCCAATCGCAAACAGGTTTTCGGTCTGTCAATTCTTTTGCATTCTCATTTATCGTATCAATTGGAAGAATTCCGTTATTCCAATTTGAACCCGCAAAATTAGGATAAGTTCCCTTCTCTTCACCAAGTTCTATCGATGCTAAAATCGTATTGTAGGACATCTGTTCCATGACCTCATCGATTTTCTGATAGTGTTCTGGAGTTCCAAAATGAATAGCATGTTCTGCTAAAAATTGAGCTTCTCCCATCACACCTAAACCAATTGGACGATAAGATAAATTACTATGTTTTGCACTCTCAATCGGATAGTAATTTGCATCAATTACAGAATCAAGCATTCTCACAGCAATAGGTGCAACTCTCTCAAAATCCTCTTTCGTATTGATTTTTGAAAGATTTATACTTGCTAAATTACAAACGGCTGTATTTCCTGCATTCTGCTTGACATTTTCGGAAATAAAATTGTTCTCAACTTCGTATTCTGCGGGACTTGTGTTCTGAAAAATTTCCAAACAATTTCCTGTTACAACTCCATCAAAAACGACTGTGTGGCTCTCTTCATCAGAAGTTAAATCATAAACAGATTCTCGACCCATAAATTCAATTTCTCGAATCTTTGTTGTCCATTTTTCAGGCTTTCGACTCCATTTACCACTTTTGACTTCTTCTCGTTTTTTAATAATAGAATCACACTTTTCATTTTTATCGTCATTCTCAAAACCAATAATTCCTCTAAAAATAATTGCATTATCTCCGTTTGAGTCAAGTCGATATTGCTGTTTTGTATCGTATTCTTTATATCCACCTTTTCCATCAGGCAAAACTCGATTTGAATCACTTTTAGTATAAATTCGACCTCGAATTCCAACCATGCTTAAAAGCACTCGAATATCTTGTAAAAACTCATTTGAGATTGAAGTCAATTGAATTACCATTGACGGAATTCCATCGTTTTTAATCTCATTTATAGTTCCGTCAGTTGTGTAAATTCCTCTAAGATATTCAATAATTGTCTCTTTTGACGACTGGAAAATAATATCAGGAACTCTTAATTTTGTCTCTTTTTTGAAACCATATTTTGAAAGAACTCTAGCTAGTCTCCGAGAATGAAGTCTTCTTTTTTGACTATTTCCTGCATTTTTCTGTTTATGAAAATGTGGCATTCTATGATTAGAATCTCCAATTAAATTATGAACAATTTTCTCAACTCTTTTAGCAAGGTGAATGCTTTTGTCGTAAAGATCAATATAAACTATTTCATGAACATTTTCTAAATCTCTCTTATCGACTGAATAAGTTCCATCTCCTGCAATTAATCCCATGACAAAAGCCAAATCAGGATTATGGAATTTTCCAAAAGAAGTCTCTTGTTTATGAATAAAAATAGTTTCACTTTTGTCCATTTCCAAAAGAGATTTTTTCTCAATTCCATTTTCAGTAACAATTGGAAATTCGTGATAGCCTGTGCATTTGACAATTGCCCCATCATTCATTGTTACTTTATAAACATCTTCTTCTTCTGAAGTTTGAACCATTCTATGCATTGGTGTTTCTAAAATTGTTTCACCATCTTTTAGCATTCTTCCATCAATTGCAATTTTTGGATTTTCACCAGAATCGGCGAGTAAATCAGCACGAATATATCCATTTTCCGTTAGGACTCGTGTATCTCCAGTAACACATAGATTAGAACTTCTTATGTTTCCGACATGAGAATTTTGATTTCTTCGATTTGATTCATCTTTCCAAGCTAAAAACGGAACACCTGTCTCATATTTCGTTAGAAGAATTTTTTTCCAAACTTCTCTTGCTGAAACACTCTTTTTTCTAATTCTATTAGACTTTTCATATTCCAAATATGCTGTTTTGAATTCGTCTCCACTTTTTTCGATGAGGTCTCGGCACTCATACGGATCAAGAAGTGTCCATTTTCCACCATTTTGTACTCTTTCCATAAACAAATCAGGAATCCAAAGAGTAGTGAAAAGATCATGAGTTCGTCGTCGTTCTTCACCAGAATTCTTTTTTAAATCAATAAAATCGTCTAAATCCCAATGCCAAATCTGGATATAAGTATTTATGGAAGCTCGACGACTTCCCAATTGGTCTACGGCTACTGCGACATCATTCAGTGGTTTTAAAAACGGGATTAAGCCTCCACTTGCTCCAGCAACTCCACGGATTGCCGAACCCTCTCCACGAATTTCTGAAAAATCCCAACCAATTCCACCACCAAATTTTGACAGAATTGCCATATCTTTATATCCGTCAAAAATTGATTCGATATTGTCCGAAGCAACTCCAACGAAACAGTTATGAACATTTACATTTGAAACAGAATATGAATTATCATCTTCAACTTCAATATTAAATACTTCATTAGAAACAACTTCTGTTTTGATAGATTTGATTGTCATAAAATAGTTTTCATCATTCCAAAAATATCTTAAAACTGAATTTTGAGTTGGTTCTAAATTAATTTTATGAATGTTTTTATCAACTTTTTTAATAAATTCCAAGTCATTTCTACTTCCAATTTTTAAAATAAATGGAGGAACTGTTGAAAGTTTATTCATTCCAAGTTCTTTCATTCCAAGTTCTTTCATGTAAGGAGAAAGACCTACTCTTAAAGATATTTCAAAAAGTTGTTGAATAAGTTTTTTGTTTGCTAGAGTTAATTGAAGTCCCTCAGAAATAGCACAGGCATCCCCTCTAAACACACCAATTAAAATCGATTCTTGAACTTTTGGCTCAGCAAAAAGTAGAATATCAGAAAGTTGTTTTTTATTAAATCCAGTGCCAGTAAGCTCATAAAAAAGATTTGCAATAATTTTGTTTGAAACAATCACATTTGTGGAATTATCTAAATTCTCTTTTGTGTAAGGCTTGTATCCAAAAACTTCTTCAATTATTAAAATCGTTTCGTTTATATAATTTTGCTCTTTTGTTCCGAATGTAAAATAAATAGAATCAATATCTTTTGAAATATGTCCTTCTGCAAGAAAATATCCAATAAGAAGCATAAACTTTTCGTTTAAATCAATTCTATTTTTAACTGGATTTACTTGTTGATTTAAAAAACTTCTGCTTTCATGAATAAGAGAACAGTTTGTTCTTTTGTATTGAATAAATCCATCAAGAACAATCATCTCTTTTAATGCAATCACATCTTGAATATTAAAAGAATTTTTGCTGTGTATCTCTTTTGAAAAAGATACTGAAACAAAATCATTCTCTTCTAAATTCATAATTGCCAACCATTCAGAAGTAAATTTCTTCTCTAAAAGTTCGCAATTGTCTTTATATTCACCTTCAAGTTTAAAACAGTCATTTTTTTTGCCTTGATTGTTGATACAGTAGCTTCTTTTTCTGATACAAGAAATTTCATCTTTCTTCATTGCTAAAATAGGATGTTCTTCTGTTGCAGATAAAGAATCCAATAAACCATTAATCTCTAATTTGTAAAGAGACCCATTAAAATTTCTTTTGAAGAGTTCAGTAACTTTTCTAAAACGATTTTTATGAGTCAATACCTCATCGCCAATTTCTAATTTATCTATATCTTTAAAACCAAAAGCGGTTCTAACAGGAGTTCCTTTTAAGAAACAGCTCGATAATTGATTATGATTTGTTCTTGCATTTGAGAGTGTCGGAGTTGCGACCATGACTTCAAATTTTGAGATGATGTCATAGTATTTTTTGACCCAAACCATTTTTTCATTTTCATCTTTTGCAAGATACATTGCCACACCCATAAAAAGGTGTTGTGGTAGCTCAAATGGAGTATTATCTTCATCTCGAATCAAATATCGATCGTAAAGTGTTCGGATTCCCATAAATGTAAATTGTCGGTCTCGCTCAGGTTTCAAATATGAATTTAGTTCATCCAAGTCGTAGCCATCTGCCAAGTTTGGAATAATTTTATTTATGTGAATTCCATATTCAATATACTCTTTCAAAGTGTGTGAATATGGTTTTCCTTTGATGGAATCAAATTTCTTTCCAATTTTATGATACAAATCATTCAAAAAAAGCTTACTTGCAACAAAAGACCAGTTTGGTGCATCAACATCAGTTTTATTTAAAGCCGACTGAATTAAAAGTTTTTGAATATCTTCACTCGACATTTTGTCTCGAACACTGTTTAAAATCTCATTTTCAATAGAACTGTAATCGTAGTCAAAACCATTTACAGCATCTTGAAGTTGTTTATCGACTTTCTCAATACGAAAATCTTCTAAACGACCATCCCGTTTTTGTATCCTCATTATTAAAAAACTCTCTGGAAAATTTTCTCTACATTTTTTGTGTAATATTGGTAGTCAAAAAGGCTTCGGATTTTCTCTTCAGAAAGTTTTTCACCTAACTCTTCATCTTTTAAAAGATACTGCAAATAGAGAGATTCTCCATTCTCATTTAAAGCAGATTTTCCATTTTGTAAGTCGCCCCAAACTTTCATCGCATTTCTCTGAACAATTTTATAACTCTCTTCTCGAGATAGACCAAGAAGTGGTAATTCAAGAAGAACTCTTTGAGAAAAAACAAGCCCACCAGTCAAGTTGAGATTTTTCATCATATTTTCAGGATAGACGACCATTTTATCAAGCATCCCATTTAATCTGTGAAGCATAAAATCAGTTGTGATAAAAACATCAGGAAGCATAAATCGCTCGACTGAAGAGTGAGAAATATCTCGTTCGTGCCAAAGTGCCACATTTTCCATAGCAGGAGTAACAAAAGCCCGAACAGTTCGTGCAAGTCCAGTTAGATTTTCACTTAAAATTGGATTTCGTTTGTGAGGCATAGCGGAAGAGCCTTTTTGACCTTTTGCAAAATACTCTTCAACTTCATAAACTTCAGTTCTTTGGTAGTGTCGAACAGCAACGGCAATTTTTTCAACAGTCGAAGCCATCAAACCAATTGCGGAAATCACTCTTGCGTATCTATCTCTTTGAATAACCTGATTACTTGCAGGAGCAGATTTTAGTCCAAGTTCTTCACAAACAAGCTCTTCTAA
>AKKQ01000044.1 GCA_000276965.1 Thiovulum sp. ES
AATCCAAACTCCGTCCGTCGGATTTATGTCGCCACTGTTTTTAACCCAAGCTCCACTTTTCCACATATAAATATTTCCGAGTGATGGGTATTGCAATTTTAGTTTTTCGACATTTTGAGTTGTTGAAAAACCAACTAAATTCCAACCTTTTTCTAAATCCAAAGCGGATAGAAAAATTGGAACTAACAGAATGAGTAAAAATCTCATAAAGTTTCCCTTTTTATTAGTTTAATAAATAATCGGTAGAAGAATAAATTTCATGAAACAAATTTTGAAGTAACACCAGATAGCCGTTCCTTAAAAAGTTCAGTTCGCAAAATACAACGAAAAGAACAGGTTGGGAGAAAAACATTAGGCGACAACTTCTTATCTTAACCAAAGACTCAAACAAAGCCATCGACACACCGAAATCCTACACAAAACCATAATATATTGTGTTCGAACCGCAATAAAAGGTTGTCGAACTATCCAGTGGCAGAATTGTAACGGAAGTTTTTAGAATTTCCAAACTTTCGCTACGATTTTAAAATGTTAAAAATATTATTATTAATTTCTGTTTTTATTCTCGTCTATTTTATTTTCTTTAGAAAAAAAGAGACAAATGAAATCAAAGAGAATCCGAAAAAAAAGCTAGATGGTGAAGAGCTGATTCCTTGTTCAGTTTGTGGAACTCTTGTTACTGATAAGGAAATTTTGATTTCAAATGGAAAATATTTCTGCTCAAAAGAGTGCTTAGACTCTTAATTTGGATTCCAAAAAAACTCTATCCAATTTTCAGTTTTATGGAAGAAGAAGTTTGGTTGAAAGACTGAACTCTCTTTATAAAATATTGTTGCAGTTTGAAAATTTATTTCTGAAAACTTTGAGAGGTGTTGCGAAATTTTTTGGAGTGTCCGACCAGAATCTGCAATATCATCAGCAACTAGAATTTTTTTCTCATTTTGAAAATTTGGAATTCCGTAAAGTTGTAAATCATCTAATTTTTCAGTTTCATTATAAGAGATTGTACCGACTGAATAGACTCGCCGAATATCTAAATTTTCAGCTAAAAAATGAGAAAAAGTCAATCCACCCCGTGAAATTCCAATAATTGCATCAAAATTCTCTTTTTCTAAAATTGGGATTGAATTGGAAATATCTTCCCGAAATTTTTCATAAGAATAGAACTCTTTTGTCAAAAAATCACCTTTTTCTAAAATCCTAGCAAAATTGATAGAATTGTAAAAAAGGTAAAACATGCCTCTACTTGACAGCTTCACTGTTGATCACACAAAAATGAATGCTCCTGCTGTTCGACTTGCTAAAAAAATGAAAACTCCAAAAGATGACAATATCACTGTTTTTGATTTGAGATTCTGCAAACCAAATGTTGAAATTATGAGCGGTGAAGGAATCCACACTCTTGAACATCTTTTTGCTGGTTTTATGCGAGAAAATTTAGTTAATGAACCTCTTGAAGTTATTGATATTTCACCGATGGGTTGCCGAACTGGTTTTTACATGTCGGTAATTGGTGATGTTCCTGAAAGCACAATTGTAACAGCTTGGGACAAATCGATGCACAATGTTTTAGATGTGAAATCTCAAAGCGAAATTCCAGAATTAAATGAATTTCAGTGCGGAACTTGTGCAATGCATTCGCTTGATGATGCAAAAGAGATCGCAAAAGGAGTTCTTCAAAAAGGTATTGGAATTTTGGATAATGAAGAGCTGAAATTGGATTTGTCTAAAATTTAATGGAAGAGATAATTACCTCAATTTCCACATACGGATATGTGATAATTGCTCTTTACTCTTTTGGTGGCGGAATGCTCGGAATTATTGCGGGAGCAGTTTTAGCATCAATGGGAGAATTAGAAATCTCAATAGTTTTGATTGTCGCAGGACTTTCAAATATGTTTGGTGATATTTTTCTTTTCTATTTTGGAAAAACACAAAAAAGCGAAATCAAAAACTATAATTTTTTCAAAAAAAATATTCGTAAATTGGCATATTCAAGAATTTTGGTACGGAAAAATGACCTCATCGCTATTTTTATTCAGAAATATTTATACGGTGTCAAAACAATAATTCCTGTGATTTTAGGACTCAGCAATTATAATTTTAGTAAGTTTGCGATTTTGAATTTTTTTGCAACAGTTACTTGGTCTCTTTCAGTTGGTTTGGGAACTTATTTTTCTGCGGAAATTGTCCGACAATTTATGGACGAAAATTCAATTCCTGCTTATATTTTACCAATTCTTTTACTTATTTTTCTTCTTGCTATTTGGGGATTTCTCGAACTTAAAACAAAACGAAAAAAGTAACTTTTGTCGGAAATTAATCCGACAACTTTTCAAATCAGTAATCCAAAATTAGTGAAGTCAAGAAAAGTGTATCAACTTGTTCCGCACCTGCCGGAGCATGATTTTGATAATTCCAAGTGTAGCTTGTTCCAAGCGAAAGATTCTCGCTCAATTTATACTCAACTGCTGAAACACTTTTTGAAAAATACATGTCTGTATCATCATTTGAAACAAGATGTGAAAGACTCTGTTTAAATTTCAACTTTTCTCTGATTTGCCAAGCATATTTTGCATTAATTTCAGTCGAAGAGTATGAATCAACATCATCATCAACGGGATCATTTTGCGAATATTGAATTGAAAGAGAAGTTTCAAGAGAGTGTTTTTTTGTCTCAAATGGAACTCTGTAACCAAGACCTGGCCCGATATTTAATTGATAATCGTATCCTGAAAAGGCATCATCTGTATAATTTGACTTCACAAGTGCATAGAAATTTTTTGAGAAAATATAGTTGTATTCACCCTCAAGATATTTTTTGTTTGCAATTGTATTTTCTAAATCATCGGTCGCATAAAATGCATCAGCTTTCCCTTTAACTTCTGATTTTTCAGAAAGAACCGCGGAAATCTCACTTTTAAGTGAAAAAGATTCAGTTCTTGAATTTCCTGTTGTTTTCATATAAGAGAGTTCAGCATGAGTTTTTAGATTATCTTCAGTTGCAGTTTCAGCAAAAAGCAGAGTTGAACTTAAAAGAGAGAAGTAAAAGTATCTATTCAAATTTTTCCTTATTTTTTTTATCAAATATTTTAACATCTTAAGTTGTGAAAATCAAATATTAAAAATTATCGCCCTCTTTCATCTCCCCAAAGTCTAATGTGGAGTCGATCACTGTATCTGTATCCGTGTTCTATTGCAAACTTAACAACATTTTCAGCATTCTTCTCTAATTCCTCTTTATCCCCCGAAAGTGCCATACAATAGATAGGAATTTCGGGAAATTCTTTTCTAAATTGGTGGATTTTTTCAGAGTTTTCTCTTAAAGTAAATTTTAAAAAGTTTTTTTCAGAATTTTTTTGGTATGATTTCACTGCTGAAAAGCTGACTCCTTTTTTTAAAATTTCGCCCGAAACCTCCAATTTGGGCGAGATTGAAAAATATATCCCCTGAAACTCGACTTTTTTGTCAATTTTAATTGTTCCATTTGTTTCAATAGTTATAGTTTTGTCACTATTTTTTAGGTAATTCAAGAGTTCTAAAAAAAGTTCTTGTTTTGCATATAAAAGAGGTTCTCCACCAGTTAAAACAACATCTGATATATTTTGTGGGTATTTATTTAAGATTTCTATAAATTCAGAAATTTTACTTATAGTTTTCCATTCGCTGGAAAAATCTTTATCAACTGAAAAATATGAGTCGCAACCAAATCGTTTTTCGCCATTTACAAAATATTCGACACCAAAACCGCGACATTGCAAATTACAACCACCAAAACGGAGAAAAATAGAGGGAATTCCTGCTCGTTCGCCCTCACCCTGAATTGAGAGGAACTCTTCTGAAAGAGGGATTGACATTATCTGTAAAGTCTCTTTCCGTTCAACAAAATTGAACCATCAGGATTTAGACTTGCTTCTTCTAGTGATATTTTTTTATTTTCAAAAGTCGTCTCAAATGTTCTTGATTTTTCAAACTCTTTTTTGTATTTTTCAAAAACAGACTTCCAATTTGGCAAATTTTCTAATTTTGGAACAAAAATTTGGAGTATTTCATTATTTGAAATTTCAAGGTCAAGTTTTCCAAAATTTTCGACTGAAAAACGATTTATTCCAATTCCAATTACAAAAGTCTCTTTAATTAGATTTGCAACGACTCCACCAACTTTATTTTTTAAATAGAAGTCATTTGGCCATTTTAGAAAAATATTCGATTGAAGGCTTTCTAAATGCGATTTAAAAAGGTATGCAAAATATATTGAGACACTTTGAGTTTCCAAATCGGACGGAAGTCTATTTGCAGAGATTGAGAATGAGAAAAATAGGTTTCCCTCTTTTCCAATCCACTCATTTCCACGGCTACCAATTCCAGCGGTCTGTTTTTCTGTCCAAAAGAGAACCTCATCGCTCAATCCGTTTCTAATTCTATTTGAGAGAAAAGTTTGAGTTGAATCGATTTGTTTTAATTTTTCAATTTTCAAAAATGGTGTCTTTTACAAGAGTTTCGGAATGGTTTTCCTTTTTGTATTTTTCCAATGAGATTTATTGGAATTTTTAAATGTTTTGCAATTGCGATAATTTTTTTCTGATTTCGTTTTGGAAATGTAAAAAGAAATTCATACTCTTCACCTGAACAAGCGATTTGTTTCCGTATTTCTCTTTTCAATTGTATGTTTTTTTGTGAGTTTTTTGAGAGATGTTCCAATTCGGAATACAAACCATCAGAAATATCAAGTCCTGCCGAAACATAATTTGCAATTTTTAGAATAAATTTGCCTCGTAACTTTGGATTTATAAATCTTGAACTCTTTTTGATTTTTTGACTTTTTAAAAGTTTTTCTAAATCCCGTTTTGACTCACCAAGTTTTCCTGTATGTGCGATGAAGTCGCCCACTTTTGCCCCGCTTCTTAAAATCGGACTTTTTAAAAGCTCTCCTGTCAATGTTACCGAAATATCGAGTTTTGTATTGGAAAGTGTATCTCCGCCAATAATCTCAAAATTGTAATCTTTTGAAGCTCTTAAAAAACCTGATGCTAATTCGTCGAGTTCATTTTTTGAAAAATTCTTTGGAATCGCAACTGTTAAAAGTGCATATTTTGGAATTGCTCCCATAGAGTAAATATCTGAAACATTTACTGAAACTGATTTGTATGCAATTTCATCCAGTGAAAACCACTCTCGTTTAAAATGGACATTTTCAAAAAAACCATCTGCTACATAAATATTTTTACCAATAATTGCACCGTCATCTCCGATATATTTTTTCGGAAATTTTGAAATAAAATAGGATTCTTTGTTCATTATTTTGGGGAGAAACCTCCCCGAGAATTTAACCAATATATAGGTGATTAGTAGTTGTTACAGACCAAAGTGTAATAGCCGCAGTGAGAACAAGTCCCCAAGCAATAATTTTTTCCATAGTCTCTACCTCTATTTCGCTAATTCGTAATGCTCAACATTTTCAGGAGCAATCATCTGCAAGTTAGAGATGTCCTTGATTTGATAAGCATTTGTTGCTTCCTCTTTCTGAATCGCAACAGCATTTACAGAAAGAAAAGCAAGAATAGAGAGTAATAAAGCAGTAGCAATTAGCATTCCAGTAGCACCATGAAGAGCAAAAACTCCTCTTTCACTATCTTTCATCTCTTTTGCCATTTTTAGTTACCTCCACTTAAATTTGTAATATATGCAGCAACAGCTTTTTGTTGAGTCTCAGTAAGTCTTAAATCTTCAACTTTAAAGCTTGGCATTGTTCCAATCGCACCTTTTTTACCATTTTGTAAAACATTCGTGATAAGTTCAGGAGTGAATTGTTTAAGGTTTGCACCAACACCAGGAATTCCACTTCCATCTACATTATGGCAAGAAGCACAATTTGCAGCGAAAACTTCAGCACCCGCACCTGTAAATCCATTTGCAACATAGTTAGAAACTTGTTTAATTTCCATCTCGTTCCAAAGAAGACCAGCAGGCATAGCCATGTACTCATTTACAAGACCGTTGTTTGCACCATTTCTGATTGCATGTTCAACAACGGTAGCATCAAGTCTCTGATTTAAGTTTGCAGCTTTTCCGTCCATTCCGTCGCCTGTTACACCATGACATGGAGCACAATTTACTAGGAATACAGATTCACCCATTGCATTTAAATCATCTTCAGAGATATTTTTCCACTTGCTTTCAAATTTTTCGTTGTGATTTTTAACTTCTTCGTTATATTCACCAATTTGAGAATAAGCCCAAAGCGGATAACCTAAGAACCAATACCAAATAGCCCAAACGATAGTTCCAAGGAAAGCAACAGCCCAACCATTTGGAAGCTCATTTTTATATTCGCCAATTCCGTCCCAATTCTCTTCAGCAAGATCACCAGATGCACGATCATTTTTCATCTGATTTACATATTTTAGACCAACACCAACAGTGATACCTAAAATAATAATTGCTGCAAGCATTGAGAGGATATTTACCATGTCATCACCGATAATATCACCTACATAAGAGTAGATTACACCAATAAGGACAAGAGAAACTACAACAGATACAATGATAATATTTTTCATATCTTCTCTCCTTTCATCAATTTTTGGAGTCTTCCGACTCCTCTCGTTTGTCTATCGGTTTTGAGGAGACCTCATCGTCGAGAGCAATATTCCCATACTTTTCGTAATTTCGAGTCCCTTTTTTTTCACTTCTGTAGAGATGAATAATGTATCCGTAGAGGATAAAAACAAGAAATCCAGTAAAAAAGAAGTAGGCATATGCCTGAATCTCACCCAAATCCACAGTTTTACTTTAAGCTATTTAAGTATGCAATAAGTGCTACGATTTGAGGGATTTCGCCTCTTGCCACAGCTTCTTTTACATCTTGGTTTTTCATGTCAGCAGCGATAAGTTTTGCCTCTTCAAGCATCAATTTTCGCTCTTCCTCAAATGTTGCTCCGAGTTTTACAGTCTCCGTAGAACCATCTTTCATTTTGATAGGTTGGTTGTAAGGAACACCGAAAACAGAATTTACAGTAACCATTTCAGCATAAGCTGTTTCAAGGTCTGCACTGTTAGAGAACATATGTTTATATGCTGGCATAATAGAACCTGGAACAACTGAAGTTGGCTCCCACATATGGTTTTCATGCCAATCTGTTGTTCTGTAATTTCCAACTCTTAAAAGGTCTGGACCAGTTCTTTTTGAACCCCAAAGGAAAGGTCGATCGTAAGCATACTCACCAGAAAGTGAATACATTCCGTATCGATCAGTCTCAGATTTAAAAGGTCGAATAAGTTGCGAGTGACAAGCATTACAGCTATCACTGATATAAACATGTCGTCCAGCTAATTGGAGTCCAGAATATGGTTTTGTTCCTACTGTTGGTCGAGAAGCCTCAACAAAGTTTGGAACAATTTCAATAAGACCCGCAAAAGAGACAACCGCAAATACACCTACTGCGAAAAAGAAAGGTCTTTGTTCAAGCCAGTGAAACATCTTAGTTTCCTCCTTTCATTGGTGTTTTATTTACATTTACTTCCGCATCTTCAAGTTCTCGACCTGATTGAATTGTTTTGTAAATGTTGTAAGCCCAAAGGAATACACCGATGAGGTATAAAGCACCACCAATTGCTCTGATTGTGTAGTAAGGGTGAAGAACTGTAACAGTGTCAATGAATGAGTAAGAGAGGTTTCCGAATTCATCAGTTGCTCTCCACATCATACCTTGAGTAATACCCGCAATCCACATACTAGAGAAGTAGAGAACGATACCCATTGTTTGTAACCAGAATTGAGTTTCCATAATTGACTTACTGAAAAGCTCTTTTTTGAAAAGTCTTGGTGTCATGTGATACATTGCTGCAATAATCATAAATCCAACCCAACCAAGTGTTCCATCATGAACATGCCCTGGAATCCAATCTGTAAAGTGAGCAAGTGCATTTACTGATTTGATAGCTTGAATAGGACCTTCAAGTGTAGAAAGCATATAGAAAGTTGAACCTAAAACCATGAATTTGATTAGTGGATTTGTTTGTAACTGTTCCCACTCACCTTTCATAGTAAGAAGCATATTGATCGCTGAACCCCAAGATGGAAGAATTAGAACGATTGAGAAAGCTGAACCCATTGATTGCATCCAGTCAGGAACTGTTGAATAAATCAAGTGGTGACCACCTGCCCAAAGATAAACGAACATTAATCCCCAGAAAGAAAGTAGCGATAGTTTATAAGAATAAACAGCTTGTCCAGACTCTTTTGGTAGGAAGTAATAGATCATTGCAACAATTGGAGTTGTGAAAACGAATGCAACAGCATTGTGTCCGAACCACCATTGAACAAGAGCATCATTTGTTCCAGCATAAAGAGAAACTGAGTGATACCAATCACCAGCACCAGAAACAATAGCAGTTGGAATTGCCATATTGTTGAATACAAAAAGCATAGCAACAGCTAAGAATGCAGCGATGTAATACCAGATAGAGATATATAAAGCTCTCTCTCGTCTAATTCCGATAAGACCGAAAATTGAAACACCCCAAAGAACCCAAAAAACAACAACTAGTAAATCTAGTGGCCACTCAAGTTCTGCATACTCTTTTGAAGTTGAAATACCCGCAAAAAGAGAGATAACAGCAAGAAGCATTGTTCCCATATATACATAGAAGTGTAATTTCCCAACAGTCATTAGGAATTTAGATTCAGCCATAGAGACTTTAAGAACTCTTTGACCTACATAATACCAAGTAGCAAAAATACCACTTACTGTAAATCCGAATGCAACACCGTTTGTGTGAATTGGTCTCAATCTACTGAAAGTTCCATATTCACCAAAAAGATAGTTCAGTTCAGGAAAAGCCAATTGAAAAGCGATTAATACACCTATTGACATTCCGACGATACCGAAAAAGATAGTTGCATAAAGGAACAACTTAGCTACTGTATAGTCATAAGCTAATGGGTTTTGATTTCCCACTTATTCCCCCCTTAATTAAAATAGTTGAAATATAACTTTTCATAAAAATACATTTTCGTAGTTATATTTAATTTGGAATACTAAATTAAATTAGATGATATTTAGCTTAAACCAAACTTTTCTATAAAAATTAACACCTAATTTCGGGTTTTAATTAAGATTTTTACTAGCAAAAAATTATTAAGTTTTTAGAACAAATTAAAGAAAAAATATTAAATATTTGTTTTACAAATTCTATAAACCTAATGTGTTATAATAAAAAAATTAGACAAGGGGTCAATTTGCAATTTAGCTTTTTTCTAAAATTGTTAAAAGAGTCTTTTCGGGACCTTTTACCAATTATATTTGTTATTCTATTTTTTCAACTAGCTATTATTCAAACAGTTCCAGAGGGCTGGGAATCTACAGCCATAGGTCTCTTAATTGTTGGTGTTGGTTTAGCTATTTTTCTTCAAGGTCTTGAAATTGGAATTTTTCCAGTTGGTGAAAGCTTAGCTCGGGACTTTGCTACAAAAGGTTCTACTTTTTGGGTTCTGCTTTTCGGATTCATGATTGGATTCGGAACAACAATTGCCGAACCTGCTCTTTCTGTTATTGCCGAAAAAGCCGCAGCAATTAGTAGCGGTAGAATTGATGCAAATATGCTCCGTTATGTTGTTGCAGGTTCAGTTGGGCTTGCAATTCTTCTAGGAGTTTATAGAATTATCAAGGGACATCCAATCCACTATTATATTATCGCAGGATATATTTTAGTTGTCGGTGTTACATTTTTTACTCCGCATGAAATCGTTGGACTCGCTTACGATTTAGGTGGTGTAACAACTTCTACGGTAACAGTTCCACTTGTCGCGGCTCTTGGTATCGGTTTGGCAAGTAGTATTAAAGGACGAAATCCAGTTATTGACGGTTTTGGACTTATCGCATTTGCTTCACTTACTCCAATGATCTTTGTTCAAGTCTATGGAATTTATGTTTATCAATTTGCAGAAGTTACAGAAGTTGCTAATGCAATTCAAAATGTTGTTGTTGAAGCAAAAGCATCTGAAATTATCACAATTACTCCACAAATTGTAGTTGAAGGAATTTTAAATGTTGTAACTGATGTTCTTCCAATTGTTTTAATTATTCTTTTCTTCCAATACGGAGTTATCAGAAAAAATATCAATAATATTGTAGAAGTTGCAACAGGAATTGTTCTTGTAATTCTTGGACTTTATGCATTTATTCTTGGTTTAGAAATGGGACTTTTCTCTCTTGGTGAAACAATGGCTTTACAGCTTACAAAAGAGGAAACTTATATTATCTACTCATTTGCATTTGCTATTGGTTTTTCAACAACAATGGCAGAACCTGCTCTTATGGCAATTGCAAAAAAAGCAAAAGAGGTTTCTGATGGAAAAATCAATGATCTTTGGCTGAGAATTTTTGTTGCGGCCGGAGTTGCAATTGGTATTGCACTTGGTAGTTATAGAATTGTGTCTGGCGATTTCATTCACTACTACATCATGATCGGATACCTCATCGTTATTATCTTAACAGTATTTGCACCAAAATATATTATTCCAATCGCTTACGACAGCGGAGGTGTAACGACTTCTACGGTAACAGTTCCACTTGTTGCCGCTCTTGGAATTGGTCTCGCTTCAAATATCGATGGTCGTTCTCCACTTCTTGATGGTTTTGGTCTCATTGCATTTGCTTCTCTTTTCCCAATGATTACTGTAATGGTTTATGGAATTATTACTGAAAGATTTGGTGTTAAAAGTGATACAGATATTGAAAGTGAAGTTGAAAAAGAGCAAAAACCTGAAATTGTTGTTCAAGCATCTTCAACAATCAATATTGATGGAAGCGAGGATCAACTATTTATGAATTTAGCATTTAGTGGTATTGCTGTTATTGTTCCAAATGACAGAAAAGAAGATGCTTTACATGCTGCAAAAGATGCAGGTGCTTCTGGTGTAACAATGCTTGATGCTCATGGAATGGGTCTTAACGAAATGGATAATTTCTATCGATATTCACATGAAGCTAGTGATACGATTTTACTTTTCCTTGTTCCTGAGAAATTTGTAAAACCAATTCTTGACTCAATTATTCATAGACTTCACATTACAACAACAGGCGACGGAATTGCATTCACTTTCCCACTTTCACAAATGAAAGGAATCAGTCTTCGACAACAACATATTTTTGAAGAAGAAGTTTCCGCAGATAGCACACCTTCACATCCTGCAAAACCTGTTGAGGCAGAAAAAGAGGAGGTTGAAATTAAACCCGCTGAAAATGTAACAAAAGCAACAACTCAACAAAAAAGTCAAACGAGAAATCAGAGACGAAATCGAAAAAGAAAAAGATAGAAATCTTTGAAAAAATTCCACCTTTTTGGTGGAAGCCTCTCCTCTGAAAATTCACATAAATCTACTTCATTAATTTTGATAACCTTTTAAGCGATATTTTAAAAGAACTATAATTTGGAGAATATAATGGCAGATAGTGTAATTAGCAGTGCTTTTAACTCACTTGGAACAACTGGAGAAAATGTAGGAACAGACCAGAGTATTTTAGATAAAGATGACTTTTTAAAACTTCTTCTTGTTGAATTACAGAATCAAGACCCAACAAGTCCGCAAGATACAGACAAGATTTTACAACAAACTTCTGAACTAGCAACACTTGAGGCTTCTACAAATACAAATCAAGCACTTGAAAATCTTTCAACTTCACTTTCAACTTCAGCACAATATGCAACAATAACTTCAATTGGAAAAATGGTTAGCACGGGTGAAACTTCTGTTCCACTCGAAGGCGGAAATCCTGTGAATTTCGATCTATATTTACCTGAAGATATTGATTCTGGTGAAATCACATTTATTAGTGACCAAGGAATTCGAGTTGATGCAATGCAAATTGAAGCACTCTCAAAAGGTACAAATTACTTTACTTGGGAAGGAAAAGATAGTTCTGGAGAAGCTTTTGAAGATGGATACTACACAGTCGAAGCTTCATACATGACACCAGAGGGAACTTCAGGAACAGCAGTTTTCGGAACTTACCCAATTCAAGCAGTTCGATTTGAGAGTGGAGAAGCAGAATTTAAAATTGGTAGCAGATATATTCCAATGAGTTCAGCAGTCGAGATTTATAACGGAGAGAGTTAATGAATGATACTTTTTATACGAGTTTAATTGGTGCAAAGACATTTTCAAAAGCGATTGATATTGTTGGACACAATATTTCAAACTCAAACCTTGCAGGATACCGAGCAAAAAGTGTGGAGTTTTCAAACATTTTTACTCAAAACCTAAATGCTAGTGGTGGCGGAGCGGTCTCTTCACAAAAAGAGTATGGTTCTCAAATTCAGACTTCAGTAATGAGTCAAAGACAAGGTGCTTTGACAACTACCGATTCAACTTTTGATTTAGCGATTGAGGGAAATGGTTGGTTTGGTTTGCAAACTGCGGATGGAACTGTTGCTTATACAAGAAATGGTGGATTTAATATTGACAAAGAGCGGTATCTTGTAGATTACAGCGGTCAATATGTTACGGGAACAATGGCAAATAATATTGTTTTTAATGCTGATGCGACAAATAATAGATTGACAAATGTTGTTTCTGAATTAGATTTAGGAGTTCCAACAAATCAGACAAAACTCCGACTACCAAACATGCTAACTTATCCCAAAAAAGTTACTGACGAAGTTACGATTACTGGAAATTTAGGAACAGCGGATGAAGAGCGAAAATTTTCATCAACTCTAGTTTCAAGTGCCGATGAGGTCAATACTGTTAGTGTTACAATGGTAAAAAGTGCGACACAACCAACTGTTGGTTCTTCATGGGATGCTGTTGCGACTGTAACAAATGCAGATGGAACTGTTACTTTTGATAAAAAAAGCGGAACTCTTGTTTTTGACGGAAACGGAAGAATCAAATCTTCAACAATGCCTTCAGTAAGTAATGACGGAAATCGGGTTTCACTAAATTTTGGAAAAGGCAGTGCTGGACTACAAGCAAATGATAGTGCAGATGTTGCTTTTACAATTGCAAAAAATGGAAATCCAGAAGGTGAATTAAGTACTTATGGAGTTATGCAAAATGGTGATATTGTTGCACTTTTTGATAATGGATTTAAAACTGTTGTTGCAAAAGTTGCTATTTATCATTTCCACAATGAGCAAGGTTTGCAAGATGTTGGTGCTAGTTTTTATCGAGACACGACTGCAAGTGGAGAACCTATTTTTTATCGAGATGATGCGGGAGAACTTATCACAACTGAGGGACTTGTTCTTGAACACTCACTTGAAGAGAGTAATATCGATAATGCGACTGCACTTAGTAGTTTGATGATTTTGCAAAAAGCCTTTGATGCATCTTCTCGGGCATTAAAAGCGGGTGATGACATGATAAAACAAGCCCTCTCAATGGATGCATAATGAAATTTCTGTTTCCATTTTTTTTCTCACTTTTTTTTATTTCATGCGAATATGAAGATGGTGAGAATTCTGATGACTGGGATACTGTTAGTACAAAAAAGGAGTATGTTCTTTTTTCAACAACAGATTCAACTGAACTTGTAAATCGTGAAACTGCGATAATTGAAAAGAGTTGGAAAAGTGAAAACCCTGTAATTGTTTCAGCATTTACAACAAGATCCGCATTTGCTTATTACAGTAATTATGATCCGATGTTGTATCGTGGAGTCCGAACAGAAAAGACGAATTTTGAGCAAAATGGAAACTTTGACAAAATAGAACTCTATGATTTGGAAGGAAACTTACGGTGGGAATATCAAATTTCGCCATCAAACTACTCGTTTCACGGAAATATTTATCCACTTGACAATGGTGATATTTTAATTCAAGGTTGGGAGCGAGTCTCAAACGAAGAGCTTTACCAACTTGGTAGATTACATGCAGGTTTGCCAGAGGGTGGATATACGATTTTAGAACGAATTGTTGAGTTGCGACCAAATATAACTAATGGTTCTACAAAAGTTATTTGGGAGTGGAATTTGAAAAATGAACTAATCCAAGACAAATATTTATCAGATAGCAATTATGTTGCAAATCCACTCCTTTCAAACTCTCTTGACATAAATCACCATGCAGTTGAAAGTGGTGTTGATTGGGCAGGAACAGAAGCAATGGCATTTAATGAAGATCGAGATCATATGGCATTTTATTTTAAAAATTTTGGTGTTGTGTCAATTGTAGATAGAGAGAGTGGAAATTTTATTTTCAAACAAAATGTTGATAATGAAATAATTTCACTCAATTGGAAAAACGACCTCATCGGACTTCTGCAAACTGAACAGACAAAAGTAACGGTTGAAAATTTAGAAACAACTTACACAGGTGGAAAATATATTGAAGATTCACTTCAAAGAAATAAACAATTAACAATAAAAAATATGCCTGAAGAAGTATCATTTGACTTTGACACTGATGGAGATAAATCTTATATGATTGTTGATAGAAACTACAATAAAAGCTGGAAAATTGAATACAATGAAGTTAGTTACAAAACTTGGAGTTGGGAAAAAGTTTGGGAATTGCAAAACAACTCAAATGTAAATAATGCAAAAATATATTGGAGTGATGAACTTGGATTTTAAAATTATAGACTTAAATATCTCTCCAAAAAACGGAAAAATTTCAAGCGAAAATTTAGAATATTTAAGAAAACTTCTAAAAAATGCTGGAGTTGTCGGATACTCTATGCCACAACTCCAAACAAAAACAGATTCAGAATCTCAACTCACTCTTCTTAAAACTCTAAATAGTGGCGATGAGGTCAAATTTTTCCCAACTGTTTCGGGGTTAAATAGAGATGGTTCGCTTTCAGAAATCGCCTCTCTCTCTTCTGAAATTTTTGCAATATACTTTGAAAGCAATATAAACTTTGAGCAGATGAAATCAATTTTCCAATATGCTCAAATGCTAAAAAAACCTCTTATTTGTAAAGTTTTTTCAGGTGATGAACCAGTTTATGAAACTGAAAGCTCTTACCGTTTTGGACATGTTGGTCGTTCCCAAATTCGAGAGCCTTTTGAAGTTAGCAAAGTAATTGAGATGAGTCGAGAATTTGGAGTAAAAACTCTTTTTCAAGGTGTAACAGTTCAGAGAGCTTTAGAATTAATTGATAATGCAAAAAATGAGAAAGTCCCTCTGTTTTTGGAAATTTCCGTAAATCATCTTCTTTTTGATGATTCAATATATTCCCAATTTGACAACTCTACAAAAATTGATCCCCCTTTTCCTAGAGTGCAAAAAATTTAAGAATTTAATTCGAGAATTTTG